>JBAWGM010000001.1:0-3776 GCA_049592895.1 Thiobacillaceae bacterium
GGGCTTGCCAGTTGTGTGACCGTTTCATTTCGCATTGCAGCCGTTCGACCAACAAAAAATTGGTGGCGACCACGGGGAACGGCTGCTCATCGACATTTTCTACTCCCTCTTGGCTTCTTTATTCCACGAAAAGTTGTTGTTGGAAAGCGTGCCGTCTTGGCGAGTTGGTTCTCGCCCCATCAGCTAGTCGGTTTGATGAGGGAAGGATATATCGTATTCAATTCTTGCCTGACATGGCCGAACCTGGCTACACATTGTGATCTAGATGGATATTAAGAACGCCGCCAATGGCTGATGGCCGGCAGCGGACCAAGCGTGCGGCAATTGCCCAGATGCAGTTCAAGTTTTGTCCGCAATATCCGTTCCTATCGTATCGTGATGTCCGAAAAGTGGGCCATGGGGGGTCGGTGTTCAAACTCCTTTTCCCCTGCGGCTTCTCTGACTACCGGGCTGGCGTTGGTGGGCGAACCTGGTCCTTTTCACCGAATTGGATTTCGCTGATGCTACTCGACCGCCACGCTAATCATGCCATGACCAGATTGTTGAGACTCCTCGTTATTGAAGATAGCGAGGCAGATTGCCTGCGTATCGAGCGCAGGCTGAAAGAGGATGGACTAAATGCCTATTGCCGGCGGCTAACCCACAGCGTTGAGTTGGCAGCCGCTTTGAGTGAAGGCGGTTGGGATGCCGTTCTTTGCAATTTCGACATGCCCGATTTTCCATTTCATCTGGCCTACGCCGCGATCAGCTCGCATTCCCCTGACCTGCCGGTATTCGTGATCTCTAGTCCCATCACTGAAGAAACAGGGGTAAATCTGCTCAAGGATGGGGTGTGGGACGTTGTTCCTAATGACCAGTTGTTTCGACTGGCGCCTGCCATTGAGCGCGCGCTCGAAGTGGTTGAGGCAAGGCGTGGGAAATACGAGTCTGAAATCGGCTGCCACAACCTTTTCAACAATCTTGGCGACGCCATCCTCGTTGCAGACAATACCGGCCGTTATCTGGATGTGAACCAGGGGGCGGTGGCCATGTACGGCTATCCCCGCGAATACCTTATCGGCAAGACCCTCTTGGACGTGGCCGTACCGGACAGGAATGATTTGGAAGCCATTGCGGCAGCAGTCCAGCGGACCTTGCAGGGCGAACCTCAGCATTTCGAGCTCTGGGCTATGCGCGCCAACGGCGGGGTGTTCCCCACGGATGTGCACATGGCGCTAGCAACCTATAAGGGACGACGTGCAGTGATTATGGTGGCCTGGGACATTACGAAACGCAAGACCGCGGAGGAGGCGTTATCGAAGCAGCACACCCTGCTAAGAACCATCCTGGAAAGCGTCCCGACGCGCGTCTTCTGGAAGGATCGTGATCTTCGCTATCTGGGCAGCAATACCCCCTTCGCCATCGATGCTGGCCTGACCGAACCTAAGGACTTGATCGGAAGGGACGACCATCAACTCGCATGGCGCGAGCACGCCGACCTCTACCAGGCGGACGATCGCCGGGTAATGGAATCCGGAGCATCCAAACTCGCTTACGAGGAACCGACCAGGACAGCAGAGGGACACGTGACCTGGCTGCGCACCTCCAAGGTACCGTTGCGCGACTCCTCGGGTGCAATCACCGGCGTGCTTGGCCTCTATGAGGACATTACTACCACCAAGATGGCTGAGGCAACACTGCGTTTGCAGGGCGCGGCCCTGGAGGCGGCCGCCAATGCCATTGTCATCACCGATCACACAGGCGTAATCAAATGGGCCAACGCTTCCTTCAGTAAGCTGACCGGCTACGCTCCGGACGAGGCTATCGGCGGAACGCCCAAAGAGCTCTTGCGGTCTGGCGTGCAAGCTCCGGAATTCTATAAAGACCTGTGGCGCACCATCCGCAGCGGTCGGGTATGGAGCGGGGAAATCGTCAACCGGCGCAAGGACGGCACGCTGTACCAAGAACACATGACGATCACTCCGGTGCCCGACAAGGACGGCAGCATCAAACACTACGTGGCGGTCAAGCAGGACATTACAGAACGCAGGGAAACGGAGAAGCGATTGCATCTCACCCAGCAGATCATTGATAAGAGTCAGGCCTTCTACTGGATCAACGAGGCCGGGAAGCTGGTCTATGCCAATGATGTCGCCTGCCACAGCCTGGGATATGCCCGGGATGAGTTGACCGGTAAAGCGATCTGGGAATTCGATCCTGACTTTAAGGCTGAGAACTGGCCGTCCACCTGGTCGGAGACCAAGCAAAGGGGCACGATCACGTTAGAGTCACGCCACCGTCGCAAGGACGGTACCGTATTCCCGGTCGAAATCACGGCCCATCATGGCGATTACGCTGGAGAAGAGCATAGCTTTGCCTTTGTGCAGGATATTACTGTGCGCAGGCAGCATGAAATGCAAATCCGACGGCTCAACCGCCTGTACACCATGATGGGCGGAATCGGCGAGCTTATTGTTCGCTGCGATAACGCCGAAACGCTCTATTCGGAGGCCTGCCGTATTACCGTTGAGGAAGGAGGCTTCCTAATGGCATGGGTTGGCTTGGTCGACTCCGAAAGTCGGGAAATCAAGCCCGTGGCCCATAGCGGCCAGGTTGACGGTTATCGTGACCAGTTCCTCTTACACATCGACGAGATCACCCGCGGCCCAGCCGACCATATAGTCCGCGAACGGAAGGGTTGTGTTTGCAACGACATTGCGCAGGACGAGCGCACGCAACCCTGGCGCGAGGACGCCTTGCGCATGGGCTACCGCGCGTCTGCGGCCTTCCCGCTTAAGGTAGCTGGAGAGTTGCGAGGCGCTTTCTTCCTTTACGCCGACACGGTAAATTTCTTCGACAAAGAGGAAGTGAGCCTCCTAGAGAGGCTGTCCCAGAATGTCGGCTTTGCGTTGGAGGTCATTGAGTTCGACGCTTACCGCCGGAACGCCCAGGAGGCACTTCGTCACAGCGAGGAAAACCTCAAACTGGCCCAGGCCGTCTCGCATACGGGAAGCTGGTATTTTGATATTGGTCGCGGCATCGCGGAATGGTCGGATGAAGCATATGAGATATTCGGACTGACGCGCGGTACGAAGGTCGACTGGAACGTGTTCCTGGAGTGCATTCATCCGCAAGACCGGCAAAAGGCGTTGGAGGAATGGTCGGCTGCTCTGCAGGGTAACCCTTACGACTTCGAGCATCGTGTTGTGGCAGGGGATCAAATCAAATGGGTGCGCGAGCGGGCCGATATTCATTTTGACCAGGAAGGCCGAGCAATTGGTGCCGTGGGCACATCCCAGGACATTACCCAACGCAAAACTGCCGAGACCCTGATGCAGTGGGACCGGGAGCAGCAGGCCACGCTGCGGGAAATGCTGGAGGCGGTGCTCAAGGGGGGTGGACTTGAGGAAACATTGGATGAGTGCCTCAAGCGGCTGCTGGCGGTATCCTGGCTTACCATATTGCCGAAGGGAGGCATCTTCCTGATGGACGAAGATCGCCAGATCTTGCGTTTAACCGTATCGCACGACCTTTCTCCAGAAATAATGTCTCTTTGTGCCCGCCTACCGTTGGGCAAGTGCCACTGTGGCCAGGCTGCCGTCAGCAGGCAAATGCAATATGCCCACTGCGTGGATGCCCGGCACGAGATCAGCTACGCCGGCATACACGACCATGGCCATTACAGTGTGCCCATCATCTCGGACAACCGGCTGCTGGGCGTACTGGTGCTGTATCTTCCACTCGATTTCCCGCGCGATCCCTTGAAAGAGCAATTCATTTCTTCCGTGACCGATATT
>JBAWGM010000002.1:0-1615 GCA_049592895.1 Thiobacillaceae bacterium
GCGAACAGCTTCATTGAGCGTTGATAGAACAGGGTGTGGGTGACGGTCGCGGTTCCGGTTTCCTGCTTGTTGACGAACAGCGGCTTGTCATAGCCGTGCTCCTTTTTCCATTGCTCGATGGCGGCCGGTGTCACACGCTTCACGCCAAGGTGCATGCGCGCCATGTCCTCTGGCGTGTTGACCACGAAGAACAGCAAGAAGGTGATGAGATTCACTCCGATCAGGATCGGAATCGCATACAGCAGGCGGCGGATGAAATAACGCAGCATCAGCGCGCCTGTTCCTGTTTGCGGTATTGGCGCCAGGCCGGCCAGACCAGGGCAATGACGGCCGCCGCCAGCAAGCCAAAAGGCCAATAGGCCGGCTGGTTCCATTCCACCTGTTTCCGTTCTCGCAGCTTGGGATCCACGCGCCGGTACTTGAGGGTGTTGTTGGCCATCAGGTTCGGCTTCACGTTGCTGACCCAGGCGTGCTGCAGGCTGAAGCCCTTCGGGATGAATCCGAATAGCCATGGCGCATCGTTGCGCAGGATGTTTATCATCTGGTCGATGACGGCCTGCCTTTCCGGGCCGTTTGGCATGGCTTTCATCCGGGTAAATAGTGCATCGAATTCCGGGTTCTCGTAATTGGCCGCGTTCTCCCCATTCTTGCCGGCCTTGGCATTGGGCCCATAGAGCAGAAACAGGAAATTCTCCGGGTCCGGATAATCCGCGTTCCAGCCCCATTCGAAAATCTGCGCGTTGCCCTTCGACATCTTGTCCTGGAAGCGGTTGTAGTCGGTGGCGCGAATCACCAGCTGGATGTCGAGCTTGTGGAATTGCTTGATCAGCCAGTCCAGGCGCGATTTGGCATCGGGCCCGGTGGCGGCGGTATCGAAGTACAGCACCAGAGGCTGGCCGGTCTGCGCGTCCCGGCCGTTGGGATAACCCGCTTCCGCGAGCAGACGTTTGGCTTGCGCAATGCTGCGGCGCTTGCCATCGGCTGTGTAGACGATGGGGTTGGGCGTATCCCGATAGCCGAAGATGCCCGGCGCCAGCGGACCCTGCGCCGGGATGCCGCGGCCGTTGACAAATATGGAAATGAATTCCTCATAGTCCACAGCAATGGAAATGGCCTGGCGCAGTTTCCGCGCCCGTTCATTCAGGCCGCCGACTGTGGCGTCCTTCATGTTGAAGCCCATGTACTGGCTGGATGTGGTGATTGCCGTCACCAGCTTGATGCCCTTCTGCTTCATCTCCGGCGTCAGGTCCGCATCGCCCTGGGAGGAAAAGCGCACCGCCTGATCGAAGTTGTCCGAGGTGATACCCGAGGAGTCGTAATAACCCTGCAGAAACTTGGTCCACTGCGGGATATTCTCTTTTTCCAAGGTGAACACCGCCCCGTCGATCAGGGGCAGAGGCTTGCCCGCATCCTTGAGCAGGCCCTCTTCTCTGTCCTTGGGCTCGCCCTCAAGGGGATAGCTTTCGCCATGAAAATTCGGATTGCGGTCCAGAATCATGCGCCGATTCGGATCGTTTTCCGCCAGCAGAAAGGGCCCGGTGCCGACCGGAAACCAGTCCAGATTCAGATTGCGTTCCTCCATGCCGGGCTGGGCGTAGAAGCGCTCCGCCTCCCA
>JBAWGM010000003.1:0-2399 GCA_049592895.1 Thiobacillaceae bacterium
CCACCGCCCAGGGCTTGACCCGCCTGACTGCTTCGGCCACGTTTTCGGGCGTCAGCCCGCCGGACAGCACCACCGGTTTGGGAAAATTGGCCGGGATCAAGCTCCAGTCAAACCGCTCTCCCGTCCCTCCGGGCACATGCGGAACATAGGCATCCAGGAGCAGGCCCAACGCATCGTGATAATTGGTCGCATATTCTAGCAAATCAATGCCTGGTCTGACCCGCACCGCTTTCAGATAGGGCCGGCCGAAGCCACGACATTCATCCGGACTTTCATTTCCATGAAACTGAAGCAGGTCCAACGGAATTTTCTGTAGCACCTGCCTGACAAATGCCGGCTCCGCATCCACAAACAGCCCCACGCTGGTGACAAAGGGATGCACTGCTGCGACCAGCGCCCCGGCCTGTTCGATCGCAAGATGGCGCGGGCTCCTGGCGTAGAAAACGAAACCGAGAGCATCGGCCCCTGCATCGCAAGCTGCGCGCAAATCCTCCGGCCGGGTGATCCCGCAGATTTTTACTCGCACGGCCATGTCGAACGTCCTGACGACGGCAATTCAAATCGTGAAGGATACCGGATATACGAAAGGTACAAGCCATCCGCCATGAAGGTCGGCGCGGCACGGGTGCGGTCCTTATGACTCAGCAGTTCAGCCACCCATTCCGGACCCGCTCCACCCGCACCAATATGCACGAGCACCGCGACAATGTTGCGCACCATGTGATGCAAAAAGCCGTCCGCGCGAAAATCGAATACCAGGTAGTCTCCGCTGCGCCGTACGCTGGCCTGACGCAGTTCCTTTTCCGGACTCCTGGCCTGGCACTCGGCAGCGCGGAACGCGGAAAAATCATGATGTCCCAGCAGCAGACTGGCGGCCTGGTTCATCAGCTTTTCGTCCAGCGGCCGGTGGTGCCAGCCAATCTTCCCCGTCATCAAACCGGGCCGGGTTGGATGATTGAGGAGGATATACCGATAGCCGCGCTCCTCCACCGCAAACCGGGCATGAAAATCCTCGGCCATCGTCCTCGACCACAGGATGGCTATCCCGTCCGGCAAATGGCTGTTGACCCCCCTCACCCAGGCGGTCGACGGACGCTCCGCCTGGGTATCAAAATGCGCCACCTGGCAACTGGCATGAACCCCAGTGTCCGTGCGGCCCGCCGCAATGACGGAAACCGGGTGGCCGGCAATTTCCGCGGCCGCCCGCTCAATCGCATCCTGCACCCCGCAACCCGCGGTTTGAGACTGCCAGCCGCAAAAGTTCCGGCCGTCATATTCCAGGCCGATGGCGACGCGGATCAAAGGCTTGCCCCGAATAGCAACAACATGATTAACATGGCCACGCCATCGGACCAAGTCAGCGCACGGCACTGAATGGCAATCTCATCCGGCCCCGCTTGCGGTTCCCGCAGCGCGGATTGAAGGGCATTGCCAATTCCTGTCCTGACGCCAGTCCTGGACGACCTGGTCCACTCCATCGCCAGCGCCAGTCGCACTGCGAAGGCCCGCCGATCAAAACCGAGTTTGACGAAAGGCCAGGCCAGCACATAAAGCCCATAAACCAGATCATCCCGCGATACCTTCTGCAGCAGCAAGGCCAGTGCCGCCAGCAGCAGCGCAAGCCGGATGATGCGCTCGCCGCCCAGGGCGAGCCCTTCCCAACTGGGGCCAAGTCCCCCCAATTGCGGCCAGATCCAGGTTCCGGGCATGGTCCAGGCATAGACTGCGACCAAAGACAGGAACAGCCAGCGACTGCGTTTAAGCAGGCGAAGGAAGGCCGAGCGCGTTTCGGTCTGGCCGATGCACGTCAGCGCAGTCAGAACGGCGAGTCCTGCAAGGGCATAGCTCTTTGCCCATTCCACGGTCAAGGCGTAAATGAGCCAGCACAAAATGGAAACCGCCGGGTGCAGGACCCGGCGGTTTAAGGATGAAATTGCCATGGCTGGAACTATGGCGTGGGGTAACGCGCTTGTAAAGTCTTACAGCGTACCGAGCATGTTGCGGGCGCTGGCCTGCTGGTTTGAGTTGCCTTCGGCAATCACTTCCTGCAGGATTTCCCGGGCGCCTTCCTTGTCTCCCATTTCCAAATAGGCGCGGGCCAGATCAAGCTTGGTGGTCACCTCGTCCATATCCTCATCCGGCATGTCCTCATTCAAGTTCAAATCGAGGCCGCTGAAATCCAGCTTGTGCTCATCTTCGTCGGCGCCCAGATTCGACTCCAGATCGACGCTGTGCTTTTCCTCTGCTTCCGGCTTGATGTCCAGATTGGAAACGTCAAGGTTCAATTCCGCCAGCGTGTTGGCCAATTCATTAGTCTCTTCTTCCGGCGTGGCCACATTGCCGCTCATGGTGTCCATATGGCTATCAAAATTCAGGACCTGACCTGCGCTCTCGAACGC
>JBAWGM010000004.1:0-7362 GCA_049592895.1 Thiobacillaceae bacterium
GGTCTTGTCCGCCGCCCCCAATGATCGAAATTCTTGATGCGCTGGCCCAGGCGTTCAAAAGCCTGTTCAGTCTGCGCATGATCTGGCTGATGGTCTGGCCGGTGTTGCTTTCGCTGGCGTTCTGGGGCGTGCTTGCAGTCCTGCTCTGGACTCCGATTACCGGCCTGATGACCCAACTGCTTGACTATCTGCACCTGGAGACATGGCTCGCCGGCATCGAGCCCGCCTGGGTTGCCGCCGGGGTGCATGCGCTGCTTGTTCTGCTGGCGTTTGTGCCCGTGGTCATGTTCAGTGCCCTGCTGCTCACATCCATTTTTGCCGTGCCGGTCATGCTCAAGCAGGTCAGCCTGAGCGACTATCCCGCATTGGAAAGACGTCGCGGAGGCGGCATCGTCGGCAGTCTCGCCAATGCATTTATCGGCACCCTGGTTTATATCGGGCTTTGGATCGTCACTCTGCCGCTCTGGCTGCTGGGCCCGGTGGCCGCGATCATGCCCTTCATCGCCGCCGGCTACCTCAACCAGCGCCTGTTCCGCTACGACGCGCTGTCCGAGCATGCAGACCGCGCTGAACTCAAGCGCGTGATCGATGAAAACAAGGGGCAGTTGTGGGGACTGGGCATCCTGCTGGGCCTGGCCCAGTATGTGCCGTTACTCAATTTCTTCGCGCCGGTCTATACCGGACTGGCCTTCGTGCACTTCTGTCTGGCCAAATTGCACTTGGCCAGGTCCAGGCCGGCTTAGTTCTCCCGCGGCGTCAGCCGCTGTTCCAATTAATTTTCGCGCGGCGTGAGCCGCTGCACCGCCTAGTTTTCGCGCGGCGTGAGCCGCTGCTCCACCGCAAATACTGCAGCTTCCACCCGGGAGGTGAGCTTGAGTTTGGCGAGGATATTGCGCACGTGCAGCTTGACTGTGTCGTGGCTGATGCCGAGATCGCGGGCGATGGCCTTGTTGCTTTCGCCCTTGGCCAGATAGGCGAGGATTTGTGTCTCCCGCTGGGTGAGCTGATTGATGAGTGAACTCCTGCTGCCGTGCTTTTTGGCATCCAGCAGATTGACCAGCTTGGCGGTCATCTGCGAGGCCACGATGGTCTCGCCCTCGGCGGCCCGGTGGATGGCATCCACCACTTCGGCCGGCTCCATGCTCTTGAGCAAATAGCCCTGGGCACCGGCCCGCAGGGCAGCGGCCATGTCCTCGTCTGATTCGCTCACAGTCAGAATCAGGGTCGCAAAGAACAGGCCTTCCTCGCGCATCTTGTCCATCAGCGTGATGCCGTCGTCGGGTTGCATGTTCAGGTCCAGCAGCACCACATCGGGCTGATGCTCGACCAGCAGACGGCGCGCCTCCTGCTGGTCGCCGGTGATGCCGAGGACGGCGATGGTGCCGGACATTTCCAGCAATTCGGCCAGGCCCTTGCGAAACAACGTATGGTCATCCACCAGGACGACGCTGGTTTTCTCGCTCATGCGCCGGTCCCTGCCGTCCTGCCCGCCGGCCTGGGAAAACTCAGGATCACCCGGGTACCGCCGCCGACCCGGCTCTTGATCTCGATCTTGCCGCCGATCTTGGTGGCGCGCTCGTGCATGATGTTCATGCCGAAATGCATGCCCGGCCCGCGGTGCCCGGCGGCATAGAGGCCGATGCCGTCATCGCACACGCTGACCGTGTAGTCCTGTTCGTTTTCGTCCAGCCTGACCAGCACATTGCGCGCATAGGAATGCTTGCAGATATTGGCCAGCGCCTCCTGGGCGATGCGGTAGATTTGCGCTTCCTGATCCGGGCTGAGATTGAGGTCGCGGGTGTGATTGATTAGTTCGGTCTGCGCCTCGGTCTTCTTCTCTACTCCACCAAGCAGATCGTGCAGGGCAGGGATCAGGCCGCGCGAGTCCATGCCCTGGCGAAACTGGGTAATGAGTTCGCGCAGTCCCGAATAGGCCGATTCCAGGGCTTCGTCCACATCCACCAGAAATTTGTCGGTCAGCTTGGCGTCACCCTTGCTGACGGCGGCCTCCAGCATTTTCAGGCGCATCTTCATGTAGGCCAGGGTCTGCGCCAGCGAATCATGAATTTCATTCGCCAGCATCTGGCGTTCGCTCATCAGCGTGATGCGGATGTTTTCCCGGGTCAGACGGGCGTTTTCCAGCGCCAGGCCAAGGTGCTCGCTGATTGATGAGAACAGCAGTTGCACCTCCTCCGGCACTTCCGCGTCCAGCGGCATGAACAGGTTGTACACCCCGAGAAGCTGCCCCTTGTGGCGCAAGGGCACGGCGAACACCCTCAGTCCGCGCTCGCCAAAAAATGCCAGGCTGGCGTTGTCCTTGCACTCGCGCCGGGTGGGTCCGCTGTGTACCGTGCGATCGCTCATGGCCTGGCCGCAGGCGCCGCAGCCGACCGGCACCACCGCCTCGCGGTCAATCACGTCCTGGGGCAAGCCGATGGAACCGATCAAGCGCAGACCCTTGCCATCCGCGGTGATCACCCTGACCGCGCCGGCTTCCGCCCCCGCCAGACGGATCATGGTGGAAAGGAAGCGCTCCAGCATCTGCTCGACATCCGCATCGGTCGAGAGCGACGTGGCGATCTCGGACAGGACATTCAGGGCCGGCAGCTTGTACTGGCCCTCTTCCTTTTGCGGAGTTACAGGTTTGGTGTCTATGGACATGCGATGCGTTAACCGCGTGTATCGGTCTTCAATTCGACCACTATAAAGCATTTTAGTTTTTCGTCCGGTCCGGAGAAAGCCCGCCATGGCATCTGGTGCGGTCTTGAGCTAACCTCGGCGTTCATCAATGATTCCAGGCCTGAAAACATGCTTGGCGCAAGACCCTTATCCCTTTATTCCGCCCACAGCCGAGCAGGCGCTTAACCGATGAATCATCAAGCTCCGCGCTTCGACAGGCATTCGCTGCTGCCGGATCTGATTGCCGGACTGTCCATCGCCGGGCTGCTGGTGCCCGAGGCGGTTGCCTATTCCAGCATTGCCGGCCTGCCGCCGCAGTATGGCGTGATGGCCCTGCTCGCGGGCCTTGCCAGTTATGGTCTGGTGGGACGAAGCCGGTTTGCGGTGGTCTCCGCCACCTCCTCATCCGCAGCGGTGCTGGCGGCCGCAACCGCCTCCATGGGCGGCGATGCGGGACACAGAGTCGCCCTGGCCATGGGCCTGATCGTGCTGACCGGCGGCTTCTTTGTCGCCGCAAGCCTCGCCCGCCTGGGCGAGCTTTCCAGCTTCATCGCCAAGCCGGTGCTGCGCGGCTTTTCCTTTGGCCTCGCCCTGGTCATCATCCTCAAGCAGATGCCCAAGATGGTCGGGGTGCAGCCGCAGGGCGCCACGTTCCTGCCTTTCCTCGCTGAACTGGCACAAGGGGTTGGGCAATGGAATCTGGCCGGGCTTGCGACTGGACTGGCTGCGCTGGGGGTGTTGTTCGCCCTGCGCCCTTACCGGCGCATTCCGGCCAGTTTGTTGGTTATCGTCCTTGGCATCGCCGCCGGGCGGATGGTGGAGCTCGATCATTACGGCGTGGGGTTGGTCGGTGAAATCCGGCTCCAGCTTCGGGTTCCCGGTCTGCCTGATCTTACGCAGCACGAGTGGCTGCGTTTGGGAGAACTCGCCTTCGCCCTGCTGTTTGTGCTGTATGCCGAATCCTACGGCAGCATACGCAGCTTTGCGCTCAAGCATGGCGATGGCTTTTCCGCCAATCGCGAACTGGCAGCCCTGGGAGTGGCCAATCTGGCTTCAGGGCTGTTGCAGGGCATGCCGGTGGGTGCAGGCTATTCCGCCACCTCGGCCAACGAGGCGGCCGGCGCACAGTCGCGTGTGGCGGCATGGTTTGGCGCACTGGCGGTGCTGGCCGTTGTTCTGACCGTGCTGCCCTACGTGGCACTGACGCCGGAACCGGTGCTCGCCGCCATCGTGATCAACGCAGTCAGCTACAGTCTGAATCTGGCGGGCTTGCGGGTTTACTTTCATTGGCAGAGGGATCGGCTGGTCGTCCTGGCTGCGGTGGCGGCGGTGCTGCTGCTGGGCATCCTCGACGGCCTGCTGGCGGCGGTCGGTGTCAGCATGCTGATGACCCTGCGTGATTTGTCCGAGCCCAAGGTCTCGGTTCTGGGCCGGTTAGGCCAGGGCCATGACTTCGTCAACATCGCCGCCCATCTGGAAGCGCAGGAAATCCCGGGACTGCTCATCATGCGGCCGGAGGCGCCGCTGTTTTTTGCCAACGCCGACCGGATGCTGGCCGTGGTCCGGCAGCAAATCGAAGCGCGCGGCCGGGCCCGCGTTCAGACGCTGATTCTGAGTCTGGAGGAATCACCGGATCTGGATGGCACCAGTATCGAAGCCCTGGCTGAATTAGCCGGATTTCTAGCAGAACAGCGCATACGTCTGCTGTTGACGCGCATGAAAGACCCGGTGCTGTCAGCTTTGAGCCGGACCGCGATCGCTGCTCTGCCACCCGTCGTGCTGACCAGTTGGAGCGTGGACGACGCGGTCAACGCGGCCTCGGATGAGGCAAATCAGCAGGCTGATTGAGCCTTCGGAATACGATCAGAAATTCCCCAGCAGGCGCTCCTGCAAAGCGAGCCTGAATGCCTGCCATTGCTTTTGCGTCACGTCGCGCATGCCGCTGGCCGCATCGAGGACTTGCTCGGTCCAGGCCTTGCCACCGGCGAAAGTCTTGAGCGCACCCGCGTCTACCGCGCCCTGCTGGCCAGCCGCGCGCAATTGATCCCAGCCGAGGACAGCACCCATCGTCCGGGCGACCTCATCGAGGCGTTTGCTCTTGCAATCCCATGCTGCGATGTCAACGCGATCCTCCTTGGGCTGCAGTTGCTTGAGGACGAAGGGCTTGCTGCCCAGCGTCACCGCCTCAAGAAATGCGTGATCGACGGCCTGCATACGCTTTTGCGCGCTCACGATCCGGCGTGCCTCATCACCCGAGTCGGCTTGTTCTATCCTGCGGCGTTCAAGTGGGCGTTCGAGCGCGGATGGCACGGCTTGCTTGATATCGATGAGATCGCACGCGTCGGGGGATCCCTTGCCCTCGATCAGCACCATGTAGCGCTCCACCCCCAGGCTGCCGCTGCCCGCAATGCGCCGCGCGACATCGACCACGCGAAAGAAGTCCGGCCTGGGTTGTCGCGCGGAAAACGCTTGCATGAACGTCACCAGCATCGTTCGCTGCTCGTCGGATACCGTCATGGCCCTGAGGTTGTCGATTCTGATACGGCGCTGTTTGCCGTTCCGTTCCGTGTGCTTGTCGAGGAAATCAACGTGACTGCGCTTGTGCAACTGGTCGAGCAGATCGGAGATCAGGCCAGCCGAGGTTTCACGCTCCACTTCGAGCGGCTTGTCCTGTTGCACGGCGTCGCGATAACCCAGCAGCGCAGCGCGGCAGGCCTCCAGTGCATCGGCCGGCGCCACGTCCAGCGTTTCCGTGCAGCACAGGATGCTGCTCAGAAGCCGTACCAGATCCCAGGTGCAGGGCGCAAGCACGGCTTCATCGAAATCATTGATGTCGAAGTGAACCTGCCGGTCATTTCCCTTGTAGCTGCCAAAATTTTCCACGTGCAGATCGCCGCAAGCCCAGGCCAGCGGTGCGCCGTCCAGCGCCGGGTCGTCAGGCAAGGCATCATAAAAGAGACTGCAGGTCCCGCGCAGAAAGGCGAAGGCGTTCTCGGCCATCTTGCGGTATTTCATGGCAAGCAAGCGCGGATCGCGGCCGGCATCGTGCCGCATGATCCGTTCGGCCAAGCTCTCCGGCGAGGGTGCAATATCGCTCATATCCCAGACAGCAGACATTGAGGCGGCTATGGTAGCAAAGGAAGCCGTGCCGCGCGAATCCTATCCTGTTCCGGCTCGACAAAAGCCCTGCCGGGCCGCGCCGCTGGCACAGGTGGGGGTTTTTTGTTAATTTGGTTGGGGCGAGTCAGCCCGCGTCCAAATTCAATACGAGATCCCGCATGAAGTATTGCAGTCGTTGTGGTGAGGAAGTCAGTCTTCACATCCCCCCTGGAGACAGCTATCCCCGTCACGTCTGCACTGTCTGCGGCAAGATCCATTACCGGAACCCGAAGATGGTGGTGGGCTGCATTCCGGAATGGGAAGACAAGATCCTGCTTTGCCGCCGGGCCATCGAGCCCCGTTACGGCTTGTGGACGCTGCCGGCGGGATTCATGGAAAACGGCGAGACGACGGCCGAAGGCGCCGCCCGGGAAACACGCGAGGAAGCCGGTGCACACATTGAGTTGGGACCGCTGTACACCCTCTTCAACCTGCCCCACATCGATCAGGTGTATCTCATGTTCCGCGCCCGATTACTTGATCTTGACTTCAAGCCGGGTGATGAAAGTCTCGAGGCAAGGCTGTTTGCCGAACAGGAGATACCCTGGGACCAACTGGCTTTTCGTACAATCAAAGCCACGCTGGAATTGTATTTCAGCGACCGGGCCAGGGGCGATTTCTGCTTCCATTTCGGCGACATCCGGTCGCCAAACCGGTAGGGCGCGTTACACTTTTTTCAGCGTGATGCGAAATGCCCGTTAACACTTCCTAAGCAACTTTTTCCAGGCGCTCACGGGCCAGAACCTCAAGGCCCGAGCGTACCCATTCGCCATGTTCTTCCACTGCCGCGCCGAGCAACAGGCGGTAAGCGAAGTCTCCGCCATATAGCTGTTGCTCCAATCCCTCGCGGTACACTGACTTGGGCAATAGCAAGTTGCAAACCCCTTCACGGGTATCCACCAAGGGCATGAACACCATGCAAGTCGGCGGCTGGTCAGGCCGTTCTGGCACGGCACAGCGCACCCCAATGGGATGGCGGCTCAAGCATTGGGCGCCCACCAGGACCTTGTCCGCTTCGCTGCGGCTCCAACGCACCACCATGATCTGCCAGTTGCTAAATTCCGGCTCCGCGCTCACCAGCAACAGCTCGCCCAAGGCCGGCGTCGTTCCATATTCAATCACAAAGCCCACCCCTTCCGGGCTCTCGTCCCTGGCCAGCCAGGGTTCAAGCGGCGGCTTGGCCCTGCCTGGCTGTTGCGGGTCCAGAATTGCCAGTATTGCCTCCAGTCCGACCGCCACCCAGTAACGCCCGTCGGTTTCAGTTCTGGGACTGCCGCGGCGCACGCCGCCGCGTTCGATGATGCCGGCCAATTGTCTGGCGAATTTGCGTGCATGCTCCGTGGCCAAGCCATCCGCCGCCTGTTCGATCTGGGCGCGCAGACTGTCAATATCGAAATAGCGCAAACGTGTGCCCGGCGCCCAACCAGGATCCAGCTTGAACGCCCCCTCGCTTGCGGCCAGATTTACCGCGTGAGTATGTTCATCCTGGGAAAAGCGCGTGGACGGCAGAGGAAGCGCGGGAAG
>JBAWGM010000005.1:0-2651 GCA_049592895.1 Thiobacillaceae bacterium
ATTTTTTCGCCTGGCTGGAAACCAGCATGGAGAAGCTCCGCGCCCTCGAGCCGCAGGCCATTGCCCACGCCGTCTACCGATCATGCGCGATCAAGGCCCAGGTGGTGGCGCAGGATGAGCGCGAATCCGGCGTCCGGGCTCTGCTCAATCTGGGCCACACCTTTGGCCATGCCATCGAGGCGGGCATGGGCTACGGCAACTGGCTGCATGGCGAGGCGGTGGGCGCGGGCATGGTGTTGGCCGCGCGCGTGTCCCACCGCATGGGTCTGATCAACCTGGCCGATCTGACTCGGGCCGAATCGCTGATCGCGCGGGCCGGGCTGCCGGTGGAAGCGCCAGCGCTGGGAGTGGACAAATACCTGGGCCACATGGGTGTGGACAAGAAGGTGGAGGGGGGCAAGATCCGCTTTGTGCTGTTGAAGAAAATAGGTGCGGCCTTTGTGACGAGCGAAGTGCCCGAAGCGGATTTGCGGGGAACGCTCAAGGAATCTTCTGAGAGCGCTGACCTGGCAAACTACCCTCGCCAGTAAAACAAACTATAAATTGCATTATTGCCGTAACGGCATATGATTGCGATCTATGGTTTCTGATAAATTGCAAGATTCCTTGGCGCGACTTGGTACACGCTTGCGTGAAGCGCGTCTTGCCCGTAACGAGTCGCAGGGCCGTTTTGCGGCTCGCATCGGGGTGTCCATTCCGACCCTTCGCCGGCTGGAGCAGGGGGATCCCAATACCCAGATCGGACATTGGCTGGAAGCGCTGGAGCTGCTGGGCCGGTTGGATGACGTTGATGCGTTGCTGGCACCGAGCGTCAGCCTGTTTGATGCGGCGGCAGCGCCCAAGACTCGCCAGAGGGCAAGGCGGCGCGTGTGATCCGGCTGGACATCTGGCTTACCCTGCCCGATGGGGCAACCCTGCCGGCCGGGGAACTGGTGTGTGCGGATGCGGACCCGCAGGGGCGCTATGCCAGTGCATTCCGATATAAGGCGGGCTATCTTGCCGACCCGCGCGCCTTTGCGCTTGACCCTGCCGGACTGCCGCTGATCGCCGGCGAGTTTCAGTCGCAGCAACTCGGCTCGCCGCTCATGGTGCTGGAAGACGCGTTGCCCGATGTCTGGGGACGGCGGCTGTTGATCCTGCGCAATGGACTGCCGCGCGGCCGGCAATCCGAAGCTTTTTTGTTGCAGGCGCTGGCAGGGCGCGGTCTGGGGGCGCTGGGTTTTTATCCGCCGGGACACGCGCCGCAACAGGGCGACGCTTCTGCCGATATGCTGGAACTGGATGCTCTGGCAGATGCTGCGCTACGTCTTGAACAGGGTGCCGAAGTGGATGACACGTTCCGCATCCTGCTGGCTGCGGGCAGTTCGCCCGGTGGCGCGCGTCCCAAGGCACTGGTGCGGGATGAGAGAGCGCACTGGATTGCCAAATTTTCCAGTCGGCGTGATGACGTGGACGTGGTGGGGCTGGAGGCCGCCAGCCTGGAATTGGCCCGCCAGGCCGGGCTCATTGTGCCGGATTTTCGATTGGCGCCTCTGGCTGGTGGGCGCCACGCGCTGCTGGTCAGGCGTTTTGATCTGACTGCACAGGGTGGGCGCCGCCATATGCTGAGCCTGCGAGCACTCTTGCAGGCTGGCGGGTATTACGTGCTGGGCTATGCTGATCTGATTGCGGCCCTGCGACGCTTTGGCGCCCAACCGGAAATCGACGTGCCAAGCTTGTACCGGCTAATGGTGTTTAACGCCCTGATCGGCAACACGGACGATCATCTGAAGAATTTTTGGCTGCTGCATGATGAACGCGGCTATACACTCTCGCCCGCCTTCGACCTATTGCCGGACATTGGCGCGCTGCGCGAACACGTGCTGATGTTTGATCTCTCGCCGCATCCGCCCGGTCCCGCGGGTCTGGCGACCCTTGGGCGAAAATGGGGGATTTCCGGTGCAGCCGCGATCTGCGAAGAAGTGCAGTCCGCGGCCGCGCGCTTTGGTGACATTGCGACGAGGTACGCTGTACCTAGTGCCACAATTGATCGCTTTGCCAAGGATATAGCCCGTCGATTATCAAACCGGAATTGACACCATGACTGCACTCGCCCCCTACGCAACCCAGGACGCGCAAAGCCGAGGCCGACGGCACCCGGAGCCATCAGCCGCGCCGCGCGGTGAATTCCAGCGCGACCGCGACCGCATCATTCACTGCTCGGCCTTTCGCCGGCTGGAATACAAGACCCAGGTATTCGTCAATCACGAAGGTGACCTGTTCCGCACCCGGCTCACCCACAGTCTGGAAGTTGCGCAGATCGGCCGGACCATTGCGCGCATGCTCAGGCTCAACGAGGAACTGACCGAAGCGGTGTCCCTGGCCCACGATCTGGGCCATACCCCATTCGGCCATGCGGGGCAGGACGCGCTCAATCACTGCATGCGCGAGTTCGGTGGCTTCGAGCACAATCTGCAAAGCCTGCGGGTGGTGGATGAACTGGAGGAACGCTATGCCGAGTTCGACGGTTTGAATCTGTGCTTTGAAACCCGTGAAGGCATCCTCAAGCATTGCACCCAGCATCATGCGCGTCTGCTGGGAGACGTGGGCGAGCGCTTCCTGCTCCGACAGCAGCCGAGCCTGGAAGCCCAAGTGGCCAACCTGGCCGATGA
>JBAWGM010000006.1:0-4409 GCA_049592895.1 Thiobacillaceae bacterium
GAGCTGGTGCAAGAGTATCTTGGCAGCGTTGTGCCCGTTTCCGACAATTTTTTTGCCGCACTGAACTCGGCGGTGTTCACCGATGGCAGCTTTGTCTACATCCCCAAGGGTGTGCGTTGCCCGATGGAGCTGTCTACATACTTCCGTATCAATGCGCGCAGCACCGGGCAGTTCGAGCGGACGCTGATTATCGCGGATGCCGGCGCGTTTGTGAGCTATTTGGAAGGCTGCACCGCGCCGATGCGTGACGAGAACCAGTTGCATGCCGCCGTGGTGGAGCTGATCGCGCTGAAGGACGCGACGATCAAGTATTCCACCGTGCAGAACTGGTATCCCGGCGACAAGGACGGGCGTGGCGGGATCTACAACTTCGTCACCAAACGCGGCGAGTGCCGCGGCGACAATTCGCATATTTCCTGGACCCAGGTGGAGACTGGCTCGGCCATCACCTGGAAGTACCCCAGTTGCATCCTGCGCGGCGACAACTCCGTCGGCGAGTTCTATTCGGTCGCGGTCACGCGCAACGTGCAACAGGCCGACACCGGCACCAAGATGATCCATATCGGCAAGAACACGCGCTCCACAGTCGTATCCAAGGGCATTTCCGCCGGCCGGGGCTCCAACGCCTATCGCGGCCTGATCAAGGTGCTGCCCGGCGCCGAACATGCGCGCAACTACACGCGCTGCGACTCGCTGCTGATGGGGCCGGACTGCGCCGCCCACACCTTCCCGTACATCGAGGTGCGAAATCCGACCGCCCAGGTCGAGCACGAGGCCAGCACCGGCAAGATCGGCGAGGACCAGTTGTTCTACCTGCGCAGCCGGGGCCTCTCCGAGGAAGACGCGGTCAACATGATCGTCAACGGCTTCTGCAAGGAAGTGTTCAAGGAATTACCCATGGAATTCGCGGTCGAAGCCCAGAAACTTCTGGCTGTGAGCCTTGAAGGGGCGGTAGGTTAAGGAGAATGTAATGCTCGACATCAACAGGCTGCACGTTTCAGTCGGTGACAAGCCCATCCTCAAGGGCATAGACCTGCATCTGGCCGCCGGCGAGGTGCACGCCATCATGGGCCCCAACGGCTCGGGCAAGAGCACGCTGGCGCAGGTGCTGGCCGGGCATGCAAGCTATGCGGTGACGCAAGGCAGCGTGCGCTACCTTGATCAAAACCTGCTTGCGATGAAGCCCGAAGAACGGGCGCGGGCCGGTTTGTTCCTCGCCTTCCAGTACCCGGTGGAAATCCCCGGGGTGGCCAATGTGCAATTCCTCAAGAGCGCGCTCAATGCCCGCCGCCAGTATGAGGGCCTGTCCGAGCTCGACACCATGGACTTCCTGGTCATGGTCAAGGACACCCTGTCGCTGCTCAAGCTCGACGAAGGCCTGCTCTACCGCGCAGTCAACGAAGGCTTTTCCGGCGGCGAAAAGAAGCGCAACGAAATCCTGCAGATGCTCCTGCTCGAACCCAGGCTAGCCATTCTCGACGAAACTGATTCAGGCCTCGACATTGACGCACTCAAGATTGTCGCGGAAGGCGTAAACCGGCTGCGCAGCCCTGAGCGCGCAATACTGTTGGTCACCCATTACCAGCGCCTGCTCGACTACATCACACCGGACCGGGTGCACGTCCTCTACGACGGCCGCATTGTGCGCTCCGGCGGGGCGGAACTGGCGCACGAGCTGGAAGCCCGCGGCTATGGCTGGATCGAGGAGGCGGCGCAGGAGGCAACGGCGCAATGAAGGCAACCACTGAATTCACCCAGCGCTACAACAAGGCACTGTCCGACATACTCGAGCGGACTGAGCCATCCTGGCTGCAGGAGAGGCGCAGCGGGGCCTATGCCCTGTTCCAGCGTCTGGGCCTGCCGACCACGCGCGACGAAGACTGGAAATACACCTCTCTGGCAGGGATCGACCGCGCTCCCCTGGAAACCTGGGTCGACGAAGCACCCGTGCCTGCGGGGCTGCCGGCCGCCAGCTTCGACTGGGCATATGCCCATCGGCTGGTGTTCGTCGATGGCCGCTTCAATCCCGGACTTTCCATCCTGCGCGAGCCGGAACCGGGCGTCACCCTGATGCCGCTATCCCAGGCGGTGACCCTCAACCGCGCAGCGGCGCAGAAGTACCTAGGCCAGATCGATAGCGGAACAGCGGCGCTTGACGCATTCAACACCGCGCTGTGGCGCGACGGCCTCTACCTGGAACTTGAACGCGGCGTGCGGCTGAGCCGGCCGCTGCTCGTGCATTGCCTCTCGACCGGCGGGCGTCTGGTACCGGTGCACCACCTCATCGTGCTGGGCGAAGGTGCGCAGGCGTTGTTGATCGAACACTACCAGTCTGTCCAGGCCGGCGTACATTTTACCAATGCGGTGACCGAATGCCTGCTTGGGACCGGCGCCGAACTTACGCACATCAAGCTGCAGGACGAGCACGATCAGGCCTTTCACACCGCCCGCATCGTCGCCCGGCAGGAGGCGGGCAGCCGCTGGCTGAGTCTTTCGCTGGCTGCCGGCGGAGCGTTGACACGCAACGAGATCATCAGCCACCTGGACGGCGAGGGGGCATCCTGCACCCTGAACGGTCTGGCCGTCGGCGCGGGGCGGCGCCATGTCGACCACCACACTTACATCGACCACAGCCAGCCCAGTTGCGTCAGCCGTCAACACTACCGCGGGTTGCTGACCGGGCGTTCGCGCGTGGTGTTCAACGGCCGGGTCAAGGTTGAGAAGGGAGCGATCAAGACCGACGCCCAGCAGATCAACCGCAATCTGCTGCTGTCCAAAGATGCCGAAGCCGACAGCAAACCGCAGCTTGAAATCTATGCTGACGAGGTGAAATGCAGCCACGGCGCCGCCAGCGGCGGACTGGACGAGGCGCAGCTTTTCTATCTGCGTTCGCGCGGACTCGATGCGGCCCAGGCGCGCGCCATGCTTCTCCAGGCATTTGCGACCGCGGTGCTGGACGTGATTGAAGATACAGACCTCAAACTGGCACTGACAGACTGGTTGGCGGCCAAATTGCCGTCGGGAGACGCTTGATGGACATGGACATCCGTGCGCTTTACGAAGAAGTGATCCTCGATCACAACCGCAATCCGCGCAATTTCCCCAAACGGCCGAAGGGCGCCGCTCATCATGCCCACGGCTTCAATCCGCTGTGCGGCGACGAGTTCACCGTGCACCTGAAAATTGATGACGATCGCATCAGCGACGCCGGATTCGAGGGCGCCGGCTGTGCCATTTCCACCGCCTCCGCCTCGCTCATGACCGAGGCGATCAAGGGCAAGACCGTAGAAGAAGCGAAGACCCTGTTCGGCCACGTGCACAAATTGCTTACCGACTCGGGCGAGCCGGGCAAGGTCGGCAAGCTGGCGGTGCTCCAGGGCGTAAAGGAATTCCCCATGCGCATCAAGTGCGCGACCCTCGCCTGGCACACCCTCAACGCCGCACTGGATAACCGCCCTGACACGGTGAGCACGGAAGACCCCGAGCCCGCCTGCGAGCAGCCTCATGAGCCTTAATCTGGTGAAACTCGCCAAGTCAAGGACCACCGAATCCTCCGAACTGCGCAACGCAGTCATCGAAGCACTCAAGGGCATCTACGATCCCGAGATACCGGTCAACATTTACGACCTCGGCCTGGTCTACCAACTCAAAATTGACGCGGCCGGCAAGGTCAACATCGACATGACCCTCACCGCCCCCGGCTGCCCGGTCGCGCAAACCTTCCCCGGCACCGTGGAGGAACGGGTGAGGAGCGTCCCCGGAGTAAGCGACGCCCACGTCGAAATTGTCTGGGACCCGCCCTGGGAAAAGAGCCGCATGAGCGAACTGGCGCGGATCGAACTGGGGCTGTTCTGACCTCCCTCACCCGCCCCTTCGGGCCACCCTCTCCCCCTCCGAGTGGGAGAGGGACGGGGTGAGGGGGTTTCTGGACGGAAGCAGGGAACCTGAAGAATGAGCGACTGGGTTGACGTAGCCACTCTTGCAGACCTCTCGCCCGGCACCCGCACGGTGGTCGACGTGGATGGCGCCCAGGTCGCAGTATTCAACCTGGACGGGCAACTCCACGCCATCGAGGACATCTGCACCCACGACGGAGGAGAACTCGCGAGCGGCGAACTGGAGAACGAGGTCATCATCTGTCCGCGCCACGGGGCGCGCTTCTCCATCATCACCGGCGAAGTACTCGGCCCGCCCGCCTACGAGGCGGTGCATGTTTTTCCGCTCAGGATAGAGGGCGGGATGATTCAGGTGCGCGACGACCGCTGGGATTAGGCGGGGCGGCAAGTCACGCAAAAGTCGCGTCAAGCGGGTTGACCTCGGTAAGCAGAGCCTTGTTCATGGGTAAACTCGAAGTTGGGAGAGCGCGCGCTGACCCGACTTTGACACCGCCAAGTAACACGCCCCTCGGA
>JBAWGM010000007.1:0-23611 GCA_049592895.1 Thiobacillaceae bacterium
CGCCATGGGTATTCCTCCCCCCATGTTCACCGCCCTGTTCGCGCTGGCGCGCACCGCGGGCTGGATGGCGCAGTGGCATGAAATGCTGTCGGAACCCTCCCACAAGATCGGCCGTCCAAGACAGCTCTACACGGGGCCGGCGCGGCGCGAGTTTGTGCCAATTGAGAAGCGCGGGGGGTAATGGATATGCAATTGGCCGGTGCGATCGCGAGGCTGCAATTCAATTCGTATTCGCCCCTTGTAGGTCCCGCTTATGAGTCCACGCGTTTGGCTGAAGGTAGTGGAAGCTCCACTCATCGTGCATAATCTGACCACGATCCACGATCCACGATCCACGATCCACGATCCACGATCCACGATGGCGATACGGTTGATCGGGGTCCAAGTGAACAGTCGCTCAGCAGCTTGCTGAGTCGCCCGAAGCCAAGCCTATGGCGCCACTGCCGATGCACTTCATCGACTCGATTCGCAAGAACAATCGTCCCTTTGCAAAGCCGCTTCTTCTACGGACTCGTTCGACCTTCCGATGCCTCTCTATCGCGACGAAGCTGAACGATTGTTACGCGACCACCACGGTCGCCTGCTCGAAGGGCTGGACATTCATTTGTCGTTCCTCCACAAATTGTGGGATGACGACGATTGGTCTCTTGTTATCAAAGTCCAAGCTTTTATTGAGGCATCGGTAACCGACTTACTGGTTACTCATGTTGGCGATGAAAAACTGAAGAGTCTCATCGAGCTGCTACCGCTCGCTGATGAAAAAATCGGCAAGCTCGCAATAGCAAAAGCACTCGGGCTAATGTCTCCTGAGCAGCGTCGATTCGTGAGAACAATGGCGACACTGCGAAACAAGCTGGCACATAGAGTCGATCACATTGAGTTCACGTTCAGTGATCACGTTTTGTCACTTAACGCGAGCGCGCTCAAAGACTGGAAACAATCTTTGATCTGGTTTCCAACTGGCGACTCTCACGACTACTGGTACTTAGGCGCCGAAAGCCAACCCAAGGTGGCTATTTGGCTCGGAACCTTTTTGCTAGTGGCCCAACTGCTAATTGCTGCGAAAGAAGCAGATGCAAAACGCGAGATTAACGCCGCCGCATTACAAACAGGAGAAGAACTCTACAGGCATAACTGTGAAACAAGATAACCGGTCTAGCCGTGCGCTCAACACGGACGGCCTGCAGCAATTTTCGCTGCTTCCAGAGGCCGGTTAGCTCCACTTAGAGCTCACGACATGAACATCTCTACGCCGACCTGGCAACTGTTCGAAGACCTTGTGCGTCGCATCCTTGAAGCAAATAACTTCTCGGTGACGGTGTACTCGCCACGAGGGGACAGGGGATTTGACTTTCTTGGGACCCTCGGCAATGAGCAATGGGCCATCGAGGTCAAGTACTACCGGACGGTCCGCGCTCAGCCTACCCTCATTGAAGGTGCTGCCACGCGCCTAGCCAACAACGGAGTCACCGCGCAAGCAATGAAGGGCATGCTCGTCGTTTCGTGTGTCCTTTCACCGGAATTGCGGGAGGCGCTAGAGCAGAAATTCAGCGTTACCTTTGTTGACCGCGTGGACTTGAGGAATTGGATTTCCGCCACGCCTAGACTTGCAGAGGAACTGGATGCGCTGGTCGAAGCTGATCCAGGGGAGTCTCAGACTGTCGTTCCTTCCAGGGTTGATCCACGCTCAAAAAGCAAACCTCTTCGGGATATCCCAGCTCCTCCGCAAGACACGCGCGGCACTGAACTGTGCCAAGAACTAAAGGGGATCAAACGGGGCAAGGTCGCTTGGGCTCAGTACGAGCGAGTATGTGCAAACATTCTTAAGTACCTATTCCCAAACGATCTCCATGGATGGCACTCGCAGAAGCGAACAGATGACGGACTAAACCGCTTTGACTTCGTCTGCCGTGTTAGACCGACCACCGAGTTTTGGAAGTTCGTGATTGACCACCTCGATAGCCGTTACGTGCTGTTCGAGTTCAAGAATTACTCTGCCAAGATCAAGCAGGGGCAGATTCTCACGACTGAGAAATACCTTCTTGAGCGCGGACTAAGAAGAGTAGCGATCATTTTGACGAGAGCGGGTGCAGAGCCTCATGCGATTGCGATGACGCAGGGCGCAATGCGCGAGCACGGGAAGCTCATGTTGATCGTGAACGACGAGACAGTTTGCGATATGCTTCACATGAAGGAACGTGGTGAAGACCCTACTGACTGCCTTTTTGAATTGGCTGATGACTTCTTGCTATCGCTGCCGCGGTGAGGCTCTAACAAGTCATGCCAGACTCCCATGACACTACCCTAAGGCTTATCGCAGCCGGTGCATCGCAAAGAAACGATGACCGAGAGCCTGCCTTGCTGAGATCGTGCTGTCTGAAGTCACGATTGATTGAATCAAAGGGTCCGTGTTCGCTTTATTCTTGATTGGGCGAGGGCGTCCGCGGGTTTGCGCCAAATTTCTCCCGAATTATTAGCTGCTAGACTGATTACATCGTTAGGCACGATTTGATCAGAGGCTCATCGACATGACTCAAAACGACTGGCTGGCAACCAGCCCACTGTTCGCCGCCAACGTCGCCTATCTGGAGGCCCTGGACGAGACTGATCTGGCGGCATTGCTGGCTTCACCGCCACTGCCCAAGGCCAATGGCAGCGCGCTGATTGCCGCCTCCGAAGCCAGCCAGGTCGGGGTTTTGCAGTTGATCAACGCCTACCGTTACCTGGGGGTTCGTCACGCGAACCTGGACCCGCTGCAGCGATTTCCCAAACCCGAGATACCGGAACTCGACCCCATGCACTATGGCCTGTCGGCGGCGGATATGGGGCGTGAATTCGACTCCGGTTCGCTGGTCGGGCCCAAACGCGCCACCCTCGGCTGGATCGTCGATACGCTCAAGGCGGTGTATTGCGGTTCCATCGGGTTCGAGTACATGCACATCAGTGATGTGACACGCAAGCGCTGGATACAGGAGCAAGTCGAAGGAGTAGCCGGGCAATTCTCGTGGGACCGGGCGGAGAAATTGCGTCTGCTCAAGCGGCTGACTGATGCGGAAACCCTGGAGAAATTTATCCACACCCGCTTCGTCGGGCAGAAGCGTTTTTCCCTCGAGGGAGCGGAAAGCCTTATTCCCTTGCTCGATACCGTAATCGCGCGCTGCGCCAACCGCGGCGCCAGGGAAATCGTCATGGGCATGGCCCATCGCGGACGTATCAATGTGCTGTGCAATATCTTTGGCCTCTCGCTCGACAGCCTGTTCAAGGAACCGGGGAATGGTTATCCCGACTCCCCCCTGTCGGGCGACGTCAAATATCACCAGGGATTTTCCTCCGATGTCGCCACTCCGGCCGGCCCGGTGCATGTGGCGGTGGCGTTCAACCCCTCTCATCTCGAAGTGGTTCATCCGGTGGTGCGGGGCTCGGTGCGCGCGCGCCAGGACCGGCGCGGCGATGCGAAAGGCCTGGAAGTTGTCCCCGTCATTCTGCATGGCGATGCCGCACTTTCCGGCCAGGGAGTGGTAATGGAAAGCCTCAACATGTCGCAGACCCGTGGATTCCAGAACCACGGCGCGATCCACATCGTGATCAACAACCAGATCGGTTTCACCACCTCCGACCCGCGCGATATCCGCTCCACCATCTATTGCACCGACGTGGCCAAGATGGTTGAAGCGCCGGTGTTTCACGTCAATGGCGATGATCCGGAAGCGGTGGCGTATGCTGCCCGGCTCGCGGTGGATTACCGCTACACCTTCCACCGCAATGCTTTTATCGACCTGGTATGCTTCCGCCGTCACGGCCACAATGAACAGGACGACCCCCTGGTCACCCAGCCGCTGATGTACCGCAAGATCAACGTTCATCCTGGCGCCCGTGGACACTATGCGGAAAAGCTGGTGGCGCAGGAACTGATCAAGCCCGAAGAAGCAGAGGCACTGATTGCAAACTGCCGGACCAAGCTCGAGCGCGGCGAAACCTTGAGCCCCCCGACGGTTTCCGACTTCAAGCAGACCTTTGCGGTCAATTGGAGCCGCTTCAGGCAAGGCGACATCAATGCAGTCGTGGACACCACGGTCAAGGCCGAGGACCTCGCGCACTGGGCCGAAGTGCTGACCAGCGTGCCCGAGGGAATAGCCATCCATCCGCGGGTGCAGAAGGTGGTGGAAGACCGGCGCAAGATGGGCGCCGGCCAACTGTCCCTGGATTGGGGCATGGCGGAAAACCTGGCCTACGCGAGCCTGCTGAACAGCGGCTACAACATCCGGCTGTCCGGGCAGGACA
This sequence comes from Thiobacillaceae bacterium, assembly GCA_049592895.1. Taxonomy (GTDB): domain Bacteria; phylum Pseudomonadota; class Gammaproteobacteria; order Burkholderiales; family Thiobacillaceae; genus DASQBT01. Next base: position 4,282 of record JBAWGM010000007.1, read on the forward strand.
GCGGGCGCGGCACCTTCTTTCACCGCCACGCGGTGTGGCACGACCAGAACCGAACCTCGAGCGAGGTGGGCGATTACGTGCCCTTGCAGCACCTGCATCCGCGTCAGGGGAGCTTCACCGTCATCGACAGCCTGTTGTCGGAGGAGGCGGTGCTGGCCTTCGAGTATGGTTACGCCACGGCCGAACCCGATACCCTGGTGATCTGGGAAGCCCAGTTCGGCGATTTCGCCAATGGGGCCCAGGTGGTGATCGATCAGTTCATCACCAGCGGCGAGGCCAAATGGAACCGCTTGTCCGGCCTGACCCTGATGCTGCCGCACGGCTACGAGGGGCAGGGGCCGGAACATTCCTCAGGGCGGCTGGAGCGCTATCTTCAGTCCTGTGCCCAGAACAATATCCGGGTGTGCGTGCCCAGCCTGCCAGCCCAGGTGTTTCACCTGCTGCGCCAGCAACTGCTCAGGCCGGTGCGCAAGCCGCTCATCCTGTTTACCCCCAAGAGCCTGCTTCGGCACCCGTCTTCGGTATCCTCGCTGGACGATCTGACCTCCGGTGCGTTCCGTCCGGTGATCGATGATCCGCGCCAACCGAGGTCAGCCGAAAGGATCGTGGTGTGCAGCGGGAAACTGTATTTCGACCTGGAGGCGGCGCGCCAGGAAAGGCATCCGAATGAGGTTGCGATCATCCGTGTGGAGCAACTCTATCCGTTCCCTGAAGAAGCATTGCGTGAGATTCTCGCCGCCTACCCGCAGGCGCGGCGCTTCATCTGGGCGCAGGAGGAACCGATGAACCAGGGCGTGTGGTACCAAAGCCTGCACCACCTCAATCGCTGCGCGCCTGGCGGCAAACGCTTCGCCTATGTAGGGCGTCCGGCCGCGGCTGCACCGGCTTCCGGCTGGCCGTCGCGGCACAAGGCCGAGCAGCAGGCCCTGGTCATGAAGGCTCTTGAGCTAAACCATGAAAGTTGAGGTGAAGGTGCCGAGCCTGTCGGAATCGGTGACTTCGGGCACCCTCCTGGCCTGGCGGAAGCGGGCCGGCGAGACGGTCAGCCGGGACGAAACCCTGGCGGATCTGGAAACCGACAAGGTCATTCTGGAAATTCCGGCCCCGGCCAGTGGCACGCTGCTGGAAATTCGGGCCGAAGAGGGGGTGGAAGTAAAGCCCGATCAGGTCGTCGCGGTGATCGAGGCCAGCGACGCAAGGCAAGCGGAGATTGTGGCGGAACCGCGGCCGCAGGCCAAAGCCGCGCCGAAAGAGGCAGTGGTAATTCCACTGCCCACAAGCAAGCAGGAGTCGCCCCCAGCCGCACCGCAGCAGAAGGAAAAAACTGCACCACTGCCCCGGCCTGCCGTCCAGGCGCAAGGCGAACGGCCCGAACGGCGGATGCCCATGTCCAAACTGCGCCAGCGGGTGGCAGAACGACTGGTGGCGGCGCAGCACACCGCTGCCATCCTGACCACCTTCAACGAAGTCAACCTCCATCAGGTCAACGAACTGCGCCAGCGCTACAAGGCGGAGTTCGAAACCCGGCACGGCGTCAAGCTGGGCTACATGAGTTTCTTCGTGCGTGCGGCCTGCGTTGCACTCAAGCAGTTCCCGGTTCTGAACGCGCGCATTGAAGGCGACGAGATCGTGTATCAGGACTATGCCGATATCGGCATCGCGGTCTCAACTCCCCGCGGCCTGGTGGTTCCCATCCTGCGCAATGCGGACCGCATGAGCTTTGCCGAAATCGAAAAGGGCGTTACCGAGTTTGCGGCCCGCGCGCAGAGCGGCGGCTTGTCACTGGAAGAGCTTACCGGCGGCACCTTCTCGATCACCAACGGCGGCGTGTTCGGCTCGCTCCTGTCCAGCCCGATACTCAATCCGCCCCAGTCTGCCATTCTGGGCATGCACAAAATCCAGGAGCGGCCGATGGCGGAAAGCGGTCAGGTGGTGATCCGGCCGATGATGTATCTGGCGCTGTCCTACGATCACCGGCTGATCGACGGCAAGGATGCAGTGCAGTTTCTGGCGGCGATCAAATATGAGCTGGAGTCGCCGGAGCGGTTGATGTTGGAGGTCTAACGCTGCGTCCACGGGCCGTTAGCGCAGCGTCAGAGCTCGCGGCCCAATGCCTGAAGCTTGACGGTGCGGTCTGGCGTTCGATGGATGAACGAGGCCGGCGAACGTTCGTCAATAGCGTCCTGCGCTGGCCCAGGCAATCTTCGCAGTTGTGCCCGTCGGGTTTTTTATCTCCCGAATAACTCCGATCACGAGATTTCCAATGCGCATTTGGTCGCTTTTTTCAGCTTCGGCTTGCAGCGAGCAGCTTGAGAGCCAAGTGTTTATCACGGAATTTTGCCGTCGCCGGCTGGCGACGTGATTCTCCATCTGAAATAAGCGCCTGAACCGACGCGAGGATTTGTGTCGGGCCAGGGCCACACAAATAGCTTGCGCGCGGCCTGAGAGCGGCATGCCAGAGCTTAATGCAGGCACCTAACCTGTTGTCATATAAGGAAGAAACATTCATGGCGCGGCTGTTGCGTTAACTTTCATCCCAGGCTTGCGACATGGTCGTGCAGGCTTGGCTCTACCCTTAAGGGGTCAAGTCTTGCACGTCTGCCTGTGGGCCTGGTCTCAAGACTGTCCCATGCGATGGGGCTTCCCGTCCGGGAGAAACATCCGCTCGCAACAAACCGCTGCGAACATGGAGACAGCCATGCTCATTTTTTTTGATCGATGACGCGACGCAGGCGAAGGCAATGGATAGGCCAGCCATGAAGGACGCGTTGAGAAACTGGAGGTATGGCTATGAACAGGAACTAATTGGCGCTGGTGGCGGCGGCAGTTTGCCTGGGGCTTGCTGGATGCGTCGGTGCCGTGGTCGGCCACGAGATTGGCGAGCATGCGCGGTAGGGAGGCGCAGTTGCAGTTCCCGCAGCGGCAAATGCACACCAGGATGCGAAATCGTCGCGAAATCTCTCCCTGATAAGTTTGATTGGCTTCCTCTCTGTTTGCACAGGTGGCGGCATGTCTTAGTTTGGCCGGGACAATGTGCGACGCGAAGCCCCGCCGCGCATGAGCATGCTCTCGGGAGTCGTTCTGGCGCCCCCGTGCAGAGGACTGGGCGGCCGCGCGACTGAATAACGCCGTTGGCGCCAGGAGATGCGCTGTATGCAGCGCGAGGCGCCAATCTTGAGCTTCAGGGCGGCAGCCGTGCTTTCGTGCGGACCGCCGGAAACACGGGACTCGCGCTGCTCAACCAGGAGCCGGGCTAGATCTGGCCCGTATTTGTGCTCGACCGCCGGTTCAGTGGGTTAGGGACATACCCTCGTGAGGAGCAGTGCTTACGGCGTTATACGACACCCCAGGGTGCATCTGGCCAAATCAGAAATTACCTAGGCGCCGCCCAGCAGTTGTTGTTGACCTGCCAGGTCTGTGAGAGCTGCTCGCCGTTGGGGAACAGGGCGTACTTCAGCCCCATGTAATCCATGCCCTTGCGCCAGAACATGGCGAGCACATCCTTTTCTCCGCTTGCAACCACATTGGTATAGGGAATCACGCGTAAAGGGTTGCCGTACAGGTTGGAATAGTTCGAGGCAATGACGATAAAGTTGCGGAAGCTGGGATCGATTTCCTGGTCGAAGCTCACCAGCTTGTCGTTGCAGAAGGTGAAGAGAAATCGGCGGCCCGCCGGACTATCCGGCAGGTCATAGGCAAACAGTCCATCCGGACCCACGTCGATGATCTTGCCGAATTTCCAGGTCTTGAGCGCTTCGGCCACGTCCGCCCTGGGCATGCCATTGTGGAATTCGCCTATTTCCCAAGCGTGGGCGGGGGGCAAACAGATCAGGAATAGGCAAGCGAACCTTAGTAGTCGGCTCATAAGAGGAATTGAGAAAGTCACTGGCCAGAATCCTAGCAGGAATCGGGCCTAAGTCCGCCAACCTTGCGCCTCGCCCCGGCTATCGCGCCTTGTTTTCAACCCCCTCACCCCCAGCCCCTCTCCCCCTGAAATGGGGAGAGGGGGAGAGTGTGGAGATTACTTGCCGATCAACGCGCCGAAGACCTTCTTGATCAGTTCGCTGCCGGACTGCAAGGGGTTGGCACGGAACGCCTTTTCCTGTTCGCCGATGACTTTGTAGAGCCGGTCGAGGCCCTCCTTGGTGACGTAATGTTCGATGCTGGCCTGGTCGCTCTTGATCGCGCCGAAGCGGGCGGCGGCGCCGGCATAGGTGTTGTAGGTCTGCGCGAGGCCGACCTTGTCGGTGGTGCTCTTGACGATCGGCAGGAATTTCTCCGTCAACTGGGTCTCAGTCTTCTTGCGGAAGAAGTCGGTGGCGGCGGTGTCGCCTCCGGTCAGAATGCCTTTTGCATCTTCGAGGCTCATGCTCTTGACCGCGCCCACCAGCAACGTTTTCGCTTCGGGCACGGCCGCTTCTGCCGCGCGGTTCATGCCCAGTTCAAGCGCATCGACCTGCCGACCCATGCCCAGGGTCTTCATGACCTTGCTGACTTTCTGCAAATTGGCGGGCAGCGGAATGCGAAGCTTGGGATCGGACCAGAAGCCGTCGGTCTTGCCCAGTTGTGCCACAGCAGCTTCAGCGCCTTTGGTGAGCGCTTCTTTCAGACCGCCGTTTATCTCGGTGGGAGTGAGGCTGTCGATGGCCGACTTGGTCGTGGTCTGGCTTGTACTTGAGCTGCTGTCCTTGTTGAGGATGCCTTTCAGCTTATCTCCCAGACTGCCGAAGTCGAAGGCTTGGACGGAAAGGGTGAATCCCATGGCAAGCAATCCGACGACCAGTTTCTTCATTTGTGATTCCTCTTAGAGAACTTCGGCGGCGTAATCCGCCAGCCGGGAACGCTCGCCGCGCGCCAGGGTGACGTGACCGCCATGCAGCCAGCCCTTGAAGCGATCCACCACATAGGTGAGGCCGGAACTGCCTTCGGTGAGGTAAGGCGTATCGATCTGGGAAATATTGCCCAGGCACACCACCTTGGTGCCGGGGCCGGCGCGCGTGATGAGGGTTTTCATCTGTTTGGGGGTGAGGTTCTGCGCTTCATCAATGATCAGAAACTTGTTGATGAACGTGCGGCCCCGCATGAAATTCAGCGACTTGATCTTGATCCGCGAACGGATTAAATCCTGGGTTGCGGCCCGGCCCCAGTCGCCGGCCTCGTCGTCGCTCTTGTTGAGGACATCGAGGTTGTCCTCCAAGGCCCCCATCCAGGGCGTCATTTTTTCCTCTTCAGTGCCGGGCAGGAAGCCGATGTCCTCGCCCACCGGCACGGTGACGCGGGTCATGATGATTTCCGAGTAGATCTTCTTTTCCAGCACCTGGGCCAGCCCGGCAGCCAGGGTCAGCAGGGTCTTGCCGGTGCCGGCCTGGCCAAGCAGGGTGATGAAATCGATCTCCGGGTCCATCAAAGTGTTGAGGGCGAAATTCTGTTCACGGTTGCGCGCGGTGATGCCCCAGACATTATTCTTGGCGTGGCTGTAATCGCGGATGGTTTCCAGCTCGGCGGTGCGGCCCGTCATGTTGCGCACCCGCAAATAGACCGGCGTGGCGCCTTCCTGGTAAAGAAATTCATTAATGTGCAGCAGGCTCACCAGCGGCCCGGTCACTTTGTAGTAGGTGTGGCCGTTGGTCTGCCAGGATTCCATACCCTTGGCGTGCTGGTCCCAGAAGTCGCCGGCAAGTTCGCGCACGCCGGTATAGAGCAGGTCGGTATCTTCGAGGACCTTGTCATTGAAGTAATCTTCGGCCGGCAGACCCAGGGCGCGGGCCTTGATGCGCATGTTGATGTCCTTCGACACCAGGATGACCTGCCGCTTGGGAAACTGCTTGCCGAGGTAGAGCACCACTGCCAGGATCTGGTTGTCCACCTTGCTGGAAGGCAGACTCATGGGCACGTCGATCGGAATGGCCTGGGTCTGCAGGAACAGCCGCCCAGTCGCGGCCTTGTGACTGATTGCGGAGAGCGGGATGCCTTCGTCAATGCGTTCCAGGCTGCTCACCAGTTCGTCAAGAAAGCGGCTGGCCTGGCGGGCATTGCGCGACACCTCGCTCATGCCTTTCTTGTGCTGATCCAGTTCCTCCAGGGTGACCAGGGGAATGAAGATGTCGTGTTCCTCGAAGCGGAACAGCGAGGTTGGATCGTGCATGAGCACGTTGGTGTCCAGCACGAAGAGTTTCGTTTCCGATTTGGCGGTGGTTTTTCTTGGCATGAGTTCTTAGCGTGAGAGTCGCGTCGGCGACACGAAAGATCCCTTCGCCCGCAGGCAGGATAGGGTCGGGATGACGAGAACGATCATGAAGCTAGCGGCGGCGATCATGGTCCGGAGCGGCGCTGTCGCCACGATTGTCAGAGCGTTTCGACAAATGCCAAGACTTCTGACGCGTGCCCTGGGGCTTTGACGCCACGCCATTCCCTTGCCAGCTTGCCGTCAATGTCAAATACGAAGGTGCTGCGCTCCACGCCGCGCACCTGCTTGCCATACATGTTCTTGAGCTTCATGACCCCGAACTGTTCGCATACGGTTTCATCAGGATCGGATAGCAGCTCAAACGGAAACGCCTGTTTGCTCTTGAAACCTTCATGTGATTTCACGCTGTCGCGGGATATGCCAACAACAAGTGCATTGGTCTTCTGAAAGGCCGGATACAGGTCACGGAACTCTTGACCTTCGAGGGTGCAGCCCGGGGTATTGTCCTTGGGATAAAAGTACACCACGACTTTCTTGCCTCGCTGGGCGCTGAGATTGAATAGACTGCCGCCGGTCGCGGCAAGTTTGAAGTCGTGCATTTTTTTCTCAGTCATGCTGGGCCCGTGTCGCGGATTTCAACAGAACAATGACGGCGCCAGAACCGCCATCCATGGGGCGGGCCTGGCAATAGGCCAGGACGTCTTCCCGCTGGGTAAGCCAGTGCCGAAGCTTGTGCTTGAGCACCGGCTCGCGATTGTGGGAACGCAGGCCTTTGCCATGGATGATGCGCACACAGCGGCATTCCTGTCTAGCACAATGTTGCAAAAATTCAGCCAGGCTCTGGCGCGCCTCCACGGAGCGAAGACCATGGAGATCGAGTTCAGCCTGAATGACCCAGCCACCGCGTTTGAGTTTGCGCAGCGTGGCTTTCGTAATGCCGGGGCGGGCAAAGAACAACTCTTCGCCGGTCTCGCCGGCTTCCAGAATATCGATCGGGTCGGACAAGGAATCCTGCAGTACCTGTCTTTCATCGAGCAGACGCTGGCGCGCAATGGGCTTGCGTCGCGGGAGGGACGTGCTTGCCACGTTGGGGCTGGGCAGGGGCGCAGCGTCCGCAACCGCCTCGAGGAAAAGTTTGGCGGCTTCTTCCTTGTGGGAGGAGGATGGTTTGTCCCCCCCATTGCGTTTCATGCGTTTCTATCTCTAGGCTTCTAGGTAGCGTTCCGCATCCAGCGCGGCCATGCATCCGGTGCCGGCGCTGGTCACCGCCTGGCGGTAGATGTGGTCCTGCACGTCGCCGGCAGCGAATACGCCGGGCACGCTGGTGGCTGTGGCGTTGCCTGTTCGCCCGCCCTGGGTCACGATGTAGCCGTTTTCCATTTCCAGTTGGCCCTCGAAAATGCCGGTATTGGGCCGGTGGCCGATGGCAATGAAGATCCCGGTCAGTGCGATTTCTTCGGTGGCCCCGGTCTGGGTGTGCTTGATGCGCATGCCGGTGACCCCGCCCTTATTGCCCAGCACTTCATCCAGCACATGGTTGAGCTGCAGGGTAACCTTGCCTTCGTCCACCTTGGCCATCAGGTGATCGACATTGATCTTTTCCGCCTTGAAGCTGTCGCGGCGATGGACCAGGGTTACATGTCTGGAGATATTGGCCAGATAAAGCGCTTCCTCGACCGCAGTATTGCCGCCGCCGATTACGGCCACATCCTGTCCCTTGTAGAAGAAGCCGTCGCAGGTGGCGCAGCCGGACACGCCGCGGCCCATGAAATGCTGCTCGGAATCCAGGCCCAGATACATTGCTGAAGCCCCGGTGGCGACAATCAGGGCATCGCAGGTATAGGTGCCGGAGTCGCCAATCAAAGTCAAAGGCTTTTGCTTGAGATGTGCGGTATGGATGGTGTCGAAAATGATTTCCGTGTTGAACCGCGCAGCATGTTGCTCGAAGCGCTGCATCAACTCGGGACCCTGCACGCCGTTTACGTCCGCGGGCCAGTTGTCCACATCGGTGGTGGTCATCAGTTGGCCGCCTTGTTGCAGGCCCGTAATCAGAACCGGGTTGAGATTGGCGCGGGCGGCGTAAACGGCGGCGCTGTAGCCCGCTGGCCCGGAACCAAGGATCAGTAGTTGGCAATGCTTGGTAGTCATGAGAATTATCGGGGTTTGGTTTGGGTTATCGAGGCCACATTCTAGCAACTCTTGGTTGCGCTGCTCCTGCGCTCTGCACCTATATAATGACTCATTCCCAATATTCAAGTTTCCATGGCCCGGGCCCGCACCACTTCCGCACCGACACCACCGCGCCTGCAGCGCCTGATACGCGAGGCCAAAGCCTTCGTGGCGTTGGCGCTGGCGCTGTACCTTGCGGCGATTCTGCTTACGCATACTCTGGCGGATCCGGGCTTTTCCACTACTGGCGCAAACCCGAGGGCGGACAATCTGGGAGGCGCATTCGGCGCCTGGTCGTCCGATATTCTCCTGTATGTATTCGGTTACAGCGCCTGGTGGTGGGCGGTGCTGGCTGTGGGTTATGCCGCGCACATCTTCCGCCACCTGGATGACACGCCGCTTGCCGGCGGCAGGCCCCACTGGTTGGTGGGTGCGGGTTTCGGGCTGTTACTGTTGGGAAGTTCTGGAGTGGAAGACCTGCGCCTGTGGTCGTGGTCCGGCGGCCTGCCCTTTTTCGCCGGTGGACTGCTGGGCCATGGGGTGGGGAGCGCGGCCAATGCCTTGTTCGGCTTTGTCGGTGCCACGCTGGGTTTGATTCTCGCCGCGGCGATCGGTTTTTCCCTGTTTACCGGCACGTCCTGGCTGCAGATTGCCGAGTGGATGGGCGAGGTCCTGGAAAACGCCTGGTGGAGGGGAATCGGTTTTGTGCAGCGCAAACGGGATGAAAGGATAGGCCAGGAGGCGGCGCAGCGTCGCGAAGAAATCGTGGTGCAGGAAAAGCGCCGCATGGAAGAGGCGCACGAAGCCAAGCCGCTGCGCATTGAACCGGTGGTGATGGAAATCCCCGCGTCCGAGCGTCGGCTGCAGGAAAAGCAGACGCCGCTATTCCAGAATCTGCCGGACTCGCCCTTGCCGCCCCTGCACCTGCTGGACGAGCCGGAACAGCAACTGGAGCCGGTCAGCAACGAGTCTCTGGAATTCACCTCGCTGATGATAGAGCGCAAGCTGAAGGAGTTCGGGGTGGAGGTCAAGGTGGTGTCGGCCTCGCCCGGGCCGGTAATCACCCGTTATGAGATCGAGCCTGCGGTGGGGGTCAAGGGCAACCAGGTCGTCAATCTGTCCAAGGATCTGGCCCGCACCCTGTCGGTGGTCAGCATCCGGGTCGTGGAGGCCATACCCGGCAAGCACACCATGGGGCTGGAAATTCCCAATCCCAAGCGGCAAATGGTCAAGCTGTCCGAAATTCTCGGTTCCAAAATTTACAACGACACTGCCAGCCCCCTGACCGTGGCGCTGGGCAAGGACATATCCGGCCAGCCGGTAGTGGCGGACCTGGCCAGGATGCCGCATCTGCTGGTGGCGGGCACCACCGGATCGGGCAAGTCGGTGGGGCTCAACGCCATGATCTTGTCGCTGCTCTACAAGGCTGGGCCGGAAACCGTGCGCCTCATTATGGTCGATCCCAAGATGCTGGAACTGTCGGTCTACGAAGGGATTCCCCATCTGCTGGCCCCGGTGGTGACGGACATGCGTCAGGCCGCGGCGGCACTGAACTGGTGTGTGGGCGAGATGGACAAGCGCTACCGCCTGATGTCCACCCTGGGGGTGCGTAATCTGGCCGGCTTTAACCAGAAAGTGCGCGAGGCGCACAAGGCCGGCAATCCCCTGACCCATCCCTTCAGTCTGACCCCGGACAATCCGGAACCGCTGGAGACCATGCCGCTTATCGTGGTAGTGATCGACGAGTTGGCCGACCTGATGATGGTGGTGGGCAAAAAGGTGGAGGAGCTGATCGCCCGCCTCGCACAGAAGGCACGGGCAGCGGGCATCCATCTGCTGCTCGCGACCCAGCGGCCGTCCGTTGATGTGATTACCGGGCTGATCAAGGCCAACATTCCGACGCGCATCGCCTTTCAGGTGTCGAGCAAGATCGACTCGCGCACCATCCTCGATCAGATGGGCGCAGAAAGCCTGCTCGGGCAGGGCGACATGCTCTACCTGCCGCCCGGCTCCGGCGTGCCCAACCGGGTTCATGGCGCGTTTGTGTCGGATGGTGAAGTGCACCGGGTGGTGGAATACCTCAAGGGGCTGGGCCAGCCGAACTATATCGAGGACATCCTTGAAAGCCCGGATGAATTTGACGGCGGAGCCGGGGAGGGCGGGGGTGATGCGGAATCCGATCCGCTCTATGATGAGGCGGTCGCCATCGTCCTCAAGTCCCGACGCGCCTCCATTTCAGCGGTGCAGCGCCATTTGCGCATCGGCTACAATCGGGCCGCACGCCTGATCGAAGCAATGGAACAGGCCGGGCTGGTTTCGGCCATGCAGGCCAACGGCAATCGCGAGGTGATCGCACAGCGCGGAGAGGGTTGATGCAGTTGTCTGTCCTGCGTTTCCTTAAATGGGTTAAAGTTGCTTGCGGCTGGCGCTATCGGTGCCGTAGAAGCAACGCCGCACTGGCAAATTATGTCAATCACAGGAGAGAGAAATGGCGAAGAATGTTGGCGGAATTGATCGTATTGTCCGCGCAGTAGTGGGTATTGGGTTGATTGCTTGGGTGATGACAAGCAATTCAGATTTTGTTACGAATTACATGGTGATCATTGGCGTAATTGGATTTGTCTTGTTGCTCACCGCAGTTTTCAGTTGGTGTCCGGCGTACTTTCCCTTCAAGATCAGCACTCGAAAGCCCTAATTATCAAGGGCATTCTCCCGTTTTGTGCCGGAGGCTGCCGCTGTCTGTCGCGGTCTGCAACCCGACAGCCGCTGGCAAGTCTCAACCGCATATCGACCCGTCTCGTTTCCCTTATGAAATTCAGCGTCTTCTTCCTGGCCTTGAACCTCGCGTTGCCCGGCCTCGCCCAAGCGAACAGTCTGGATGCGCTCAAGGCCTTTATCCGGGACATCCATACCGCACGCGGCAGTTTCAGCCAGCAAGTGATGGACAAAAGCGGTCGGGTCAAGCAGCAGTCCAGCGGCACCCTGGCATTTTCCCGACCGGGGAAATTCCGCTGGGTTTACCAGAAGCCCTATGAGCAGTTGATCGTCGGCGATGGCAGCAAACTGTGGCTGTATGACGCGGATCTGGAGCAAGTGACCGAGCGCCGCCTGGGCGATGCGCTGGGTTCCAGCCCCGCCGCCTTGCTGGCGGGCAGCAATGAAATCGACAAGTTTTTTGACTTGAAAGACCTGGGCAGGCAGGGCGGATTCGAATGGCTGGAAGCGAAGCCTAAGGACAGTGAGAGCACATTCGACAGCGTGCGGATGGGGTTTGCCGACAACCAGCTCAGCATCATGGAGCTCAGGGACAATTTCGGCCAGACCACGGTATTGCGTTTCTCGAAAATGGAGCGCAACCCTAAACTGAATGCCAACGAGTTCAAGTTTGCGCCGCCCAAAGGGGCGGATGTCATCACCGATTAAATGAGCCGATCCGGCACGCTGTTTGGGCCGGACGACGGGCCCATTCCCCTGGCCGAGCGCCTGCGGCCGAAGAAGCTGGATGAAATGGCCGGGCAGGGCCATTTGATCGGTCCCGGCAAACCGCTGCGGGTGGCGTTCGAATCCGGGAAGCTGCATTCATTCATTCTGTGGGGCCCGCCGGGAGTGGGCAAGACCACGCTGGCACGGCTGATGGCGGAAGCGGGCGCGGCCGACTTCGTGCCGTTGTCCGCGGTGCTCTCCGGGGTCAAGGATATTCGCGAGGCAGTGGCACGCGCCGAGGCCAATCGCTCGCAGGGGCGGCATACCATCTTGTTCGTCGACGAGATCCACCGCTTCAACAAGGCGCAACAGGATGCGCTGCTGCCGCATGTGGAATCCGGGTTGGTGACCTTTATCGGCGCGACCACTGAAAATCCCTCGTTCGAGGTGGTGGGCGCCCTGTTGTCACGCGCCCAGGTCTATGTCCTGCATTCCCTGAGCGCGGAAGACCTGCACTCGCTGTTTGGACGCGCCCAGGCCGCGCTGGGAGAGGTGGCCTTTGCACCCAAAGCCGTGAAAACCATCATTGCTTACGCGGACGGCGATGCCCGACGCTTTCTCAATTATCTCGAGCAGTCAGCGCAAGTGGCGCACGCTCAGCAAAGCGCAGTGACAGAGGAACTGGTCACCAACGTGCTGGTGCGCGGCGGCCGTCGCTTCGACAAGGGGGGCGATGATTTCTTTGACCAGATTTCCGCCCTGCACAAGTCGGTGCGCGGTTCCAATCCGGATGCGTCCCTGTACTGGATGGTGAGGATGCTGGATGGCGGCTGCGATCCGCTGTATATCGCGCGGCGAATGATACGCATGGCATCAGAGGACATCGGGCTGGCCGATCCCCGCGCCCTGCGCCTGACCCTGGACGCGGCGGAAACCTACGAACGCCTGGGCAGCCCGGAAGGCGAACTCGCGCTCGCCCAGGCCGTGATTTACTTGGCCTGTGCGCCGAAGAGCAACGCCACCTATGTGGCTTACAATGATGCCCGCCGGTTTGTCGCGCAGGATAGCTCGCGTGAAGTGCCGGTGCATCTGCGCAACGCTCCCACCCGCTTGATGAAGGAACTGGGCTATGGCCACGAGTATCGCTACGCCCATGATGAACCCGAGGCTTATGCGGCGGGAGAAACTTATTTGCCTGAGGGCATGAAGGAGCCCGGCTGGTACCAGCCTGCACCGAGGGGGATGGAAGCAAAGATTGCCGAGCGGCTGGCCTGGCTTAGAAGCCTGGATGAGGCCGCGAGAAAAAAGAAACCTTAGGGAGTTTTCATGCTCGACATACAACTGCTGCGTGCCGATGCCGCAGGCATTGGCGCGAGACTCAAGACCCGCGGCTTTGAGCTGGATGTCTTAACGTTCTGGATGCTCGATAAGGAACGTAAGGACCTGCAGACCTGCACGCAGGACCTGCAGGCGAAGCGCAATGCCTTGTCCAAACAGATAGGCGTGGCCAAGTCACGGGGTGAGGACGCCGCGCCTATCCTGGCCGAGGTAGCCGGTCTGGGCGATGAATTGAAATCCAGCGAGGCCTCGCTGGCGGCCCTGCAGGACAGGCTCACCGGCTTGCTGATGGGCATTCCCAATGTGCCGCACAAGAGTGTTCCGGCGGGGCAGGGCAGCGATGAGAACGTGGAAGCCTCGCGCTGGGACGAACCGCGCAGCTTCGATTTCCCCGTCAGGGACCATGTGGACGTGGGCGCGGCGCTGGGGCTGGATTTCGATGCCGCAGCCAAGCTTTCCGGCGCCCGCTTCTCGGTATTGCGTGGGCAGATTGCGCGCCTGCACCGAGCCTTGGCCCAGTTCATGCTCGATGTGCATACGCGTGAGCATGGCTATACCGAGGTCTATGTACCTTACCTGGTCAATGCCGACTCGATGCGCGGAACGGGGCAACTGCCCAAGTTTGAGGAGGACCTCTTTCAAGTCCCTCGCGTGGATGCGGACAAGCTCTATCTAATTCCCACCGCCGAAGTGCCGGTGACCAATCTGGTGCGGGACGAAATCATCGACTTGGACCGCATGCCGCTTAAATTTGTCGCCCACACGCCGTGCTTTCGCTCCGAAGCGGGCTCCTATGGGCGCGATACCCGTGGCATGATCCGCCAGCACCAATTCGACAAGGTGGAAATCGTTCAGATCGTAAAGCCGGACGATTCCTACCGGGTGCTGGAGGAATTGACCGGCCATGCCGAAGCGATCCTGCAGAGGCTGGGTTTGCCCTACCGCAAGATGCTCTTGTGCACAGGTGACATGGGGTTTTCCTCGGCCAAGACCTACGACCTGGAGGTCTGGCTGCCGGCGCAGAACACGTACCGGGAGATTTCCTCCTGCTCCAATTTCGAGGCTTTCCAGGCGCGCCGAATGCAGGCTCGCTATCGCAACGAGAATAACAAGCCGGAACTGGTCCATACCCTGAACGGCTCCGGCCTGGCAGTGGGCCGGACCCTGGTGGCGGTGCTGGAAAACTATCAGCGCGCGGACGGCGGTGTAACCATTCCGGCAGCGTTGGTTCCGTACATGGATGGGCAGGAAGTCATCCTGGCAGCCTGAAGCCATGCCGGGCCCGCATGCTTCTGGAGTCCAGGCTTATTTAAGGGCCAGATCGCTAGGCGGCACGTCGGTCTTCTGAGTCAGGATAAGCGGTTTGAAGGGCTGCTCGAAACGCGCCAGGATGTCGTAGTAGTTCCGTATGCTCTCCACCAGGGTGACTGCTTCTCCGCCCCGAGCGTAGCCATACCTTGTCGAGCGCGCATATCTGCCGCGGGCAAGCAGTGGCAGGTTCTTCTTGAGGTCTGCCCAGGAATCCGGGTTCATCTTCCGTGACCGGGTAAGACGACGTGCATCTTCCAGGTGTCCCATGCCCTGGTTGTAGGCAGCCAGGGCCATCCAGGTCCGGTCGGGTTCGGGAATTTGGGCCGGCAACTCGTCTTTCAGCATTACCAGGTAACGGGCGCCCGCCATGATGCTTTGGCGTGGGTCAAGCCGATTGGTGACCCCCAGACGGTCGGCGGTGTCCCCGGTCAGCATCATGATGCCCTTTACCCCGGTTGGTGAAGTGACGCCCGGGTTCCACTGAGACTCCTGATAAGCCAGCGCCGCCAGCAGGCGCCAATCGATTCCGGTTTCCACGTGAGCTTCCTGGAACAGCTTCCTGTATTGGGGCAGTTGAACGGACCGTCTTGAGAGAATGCCGGCAATATCGCTGTCATACAGTTGTTTGATGTGGCCGTAATAGCGCTCGAAGGTCCGACGCAGCATTCCGTCCTGTTCCGCCTTGGCAATAAATGTCTGCAACTGTTTGGCCAGTTCCTTGGGCGTGCCTTTGGGCAAGGCCCAGACCACCTGCTGATAGTCGGCAAGCGTGAACGCTTCGGTCAGGCCGGGATAGTAAAGACGAGCACGGTCATAATCGGTTTCGTTTACCACCACCGCATCGAATTCGCCATCGGACAATCGTGAAAGCAGCTCCTCCGGCCAGGCTTCGGCCAGAACTTCCCAATGCAGTTTCGGGTTCTTCTTCTGCAGGGCTTGCATCAGCTCTGCATGGCCGCCCTCTGCCAACACCGCAACTCTCTTCCCAACCAGGTCGGCCGCCTTGGAGATGCGCGCCCCGCCCCGACGGCTGATGACCAGCGCGCGGCTGATAAACAAGGCGGGACCGGGTCGGAGACCTTGTTGTTTGACAGCTCTTTCGGTCAATTCGGCGGCCACGATGTTGACCTGAGCCTGCTTGGCGAGCGTGTACATGCTGGTCAGGTCCGGTGAGACTTGCCAGCGTACCTTCCAGCCGTGTTCTTCGGCAAAACGACTGATCAGGTCATACGCATAGCCTGACGGCTGATTTTGCTCATTGATGAAATAGGCCGTGGGGCTATTGCGGGTCGCCACGATCAATTCCCCAGACTGGGAAGGATCGGGAGCGGGTTTACTGCACCCGGCCAGCCAGAGGGCCGGAAAAAGAATCAGCAGTAGCCGGACCATCTGTGAAGTCTAAACCAAAGCCGCCGAAAAACATTCCGGCCCGTGTAAAATGCCCGTGTCAAACAACGGCTCAGGGCGGATAAGCGGTTGATTATTGACCCCCAAACCGTTGCTGCAGTAGTCGCGCCGTACCCAGGAGAGATGCCGGAGTGGTTGAACGGGACGGTCTCGAAAACCGTTGTGTCCCTTACGGGGCACCGAGGGTTCGAATCCCTCTCTCTCCGCCAATATTTCACTCAGACCCCTAATTTCCGGATATATTTGGTTGAATCAGCAACTAGATAATCCCGAAAGGGGCGTGTATGAATCCGGATGAGACGAACCTACCAGGCCAGGGAACGCAAACGCCGAGCTCGCAACCTGCAGCAGAAGGCGGGGCGGCCCGGCGCGCGCCCGATAGTCCAGAAGACCATAAATTGAATGCCGCTGGCCAAGCTTGGTTCGCGGCCCTGCCAAAAACCGTCCAACCCGTTAAGCTTGCCGAACGTTATCCAGCAATTTGCAACCGCATGGGTGAGCGCTGGCAACAGCCCGAACTGATCATTCCTTATTTTGACGAGTTGCTGATGGACAACCGAGGCGGGCGCCAGGGTTTTCCAATATCAATAGCAATCGAAATTGCCAGCCTGAAGGAGTATTTCCTTGCTGCGCATTCGACGAAAAATCTTGACGTCTGGGACCCTTATGCGGGCAGGCCCTGATTTCTGATACCCATATGCCCCATGGGCTTGAAAATTCCTGTGCGGCAATCAAAATAGCTCTTGTATGCAGGCTATAAATCATATTGCATGGCGGTAAAGCGCGATGAGGGGGCGCAGCTTGCACCGGAGAAGGCCCGGGTCAAGCCGCCTCCCCTGTACAAGGTAATTCTGCTGAACGACGACTACACGCCCATGGAGTTTGTGGTCCAGATCTTGCAGAAGTTTTTTGCCATGGATCGTGAACAGGCGACCCGTATTATGCTCAAAGTACATACGGAGGGTATGGGGATATGCGGGGTCTTCCCCCGTGATATCGCCCATACGAAAGTGGAGCAGGTAACGGATTATTCACGCAGTCACCAGCACCCCTTGCAATGCACGATGGAAGAAAGTTGAGGAAGTCATGATTGCCCAGGAATTGGAAGTATCGCTGCACATGGCGTTTATGGAGGCGCGGCAGCGGCGTCATGAGTTCATTTCGGTTGAGCATCTGTTGCTGGCGATGTTGGACAATCCCTCCGCTGCTGAAGTTTTGCGGGCCTGCGGCGCCGACATGGAGACCCTGCGCAATAAGCTGGCTGAGCATGTCAGCGCCAACACGCCGGTCGTCAGCGGGCAGGATGAGGTCGATACCCAGCCGACTTTGGGCTTCCAACGCGTTATCCAACGGGCGATCCTTCATGTTCAGTCTTCCGGCAAAAAAGAGGTTACCGGGGCAAATGTGCTGGTTGCGATATACGGCGAAAAGGATTCGCACGCGGTCTATTTCCTCGAGCAACAAGGCATCACCCGGCTGGATGTGGTCAACTTTATTTCCCATGGCATTTCAAAGGTTCCCCAGCCCAATACGCCGCGTGGTGACGAGAGCAGCGATATTCAGCAGGAAACGCCGGCTGGCTCGCCGCTGGAAAGCTTCACGACCAATCTCAATGCCCAGGCCCTGGCGGGCAAGATTGATCCCCTGATCGGCCGGGACAGTGAGTTGGAGAGAGTGATTCAGACTCTGTGCCGCCGGCGCAAGAACAATCCCTTGTTGGTGGGCGAGGCGGGCGTGGGCAAGACTGCCATTGCCGAGGGGCTCGCACGGCGGATCGTGGAAGGCGTGGTGCCGGAAATCCTTGGCCACAGTAACGTTTATGCCCTGGACATGGGTGCTTTGCTGGCGGGGACCAAGTACCGGGGTGACTTTGAACAGCGCCTCAAGGCGGTGCTCAAGTCCCTGACGGACAATCCCAACGCAATCCTGTTCATCGACGAAATTCATACGCTGATCGGCGCAGGGGCGGCCTCCGGAGGCACCCTGGACGCGTCCAACCTGCTGAAGCCCGCGCTGTCCTCAGGTCTATTGAGATGTATCGGAGCGACGACCTATAACGAATTCCGCGGCATTTTTGAAAAAGATCATGCTCTGTCGCGCCGATTCCAGAAGATTGACGTAACCGAGCCTTCGGTAGACGACACAGTGGCCATCCTTCGCGGCCTCAAATCGCGGTTCGAGGATCATCACGGTGTGCGCTACACCTCGGCGGCCCTTACCACCGCGGCGCAGCTGGCGGCTCGCTACATCAGCGACCGGCACTTGCCGGACAAGGCCATCGACGTCATTGATGAAGCGGGCGCGGCCCAGCGCATTCAGCCCAAGGCCAAGCAGAAGAAGCTCATTACGCCCAAGGAGATTGAGGAAATCATCGCGAAGATTGCGCGGATTCCGGCCAAGACCGTATCCCTGGATGACAAGGAATCGCTCAGGCGCCTGGATCGGGATCTCAAATCCGTGGTGTTCGGCCAGGACAAGGCCATCGACGCGTTGGCTGCCGCCATAAAGATGTCCCGCAGCGGCTTGGGCAATCCGCAAAAGCCCATCGGTTCGTTCCTGCTTTCCGGCCCGACAGGGGTGGGAAAGACCGAGGTGGCCCGCCAGTTGGCGTATACGCTGGGCATCGAGCTGATGCGCTTCGACATGTCCGAATACATGGAGCGCCACGCCGTATCGCGGCTGATTGGCGCGCCGCCAGGCTATGTGGGCTTTGACCAGGGAGGGTTATTGACCGAGGCCGTTACCAAGACCCCCTACGCGGTCCTGTTGCTGGACGAGATCGAAAAGGCACATCCGGACATTTTCAATGTGTTGCTGCAGGTGATGGACCACGGTTCGCTCACGGATACCAATGGGCGCAAGGCTGATTTCCGCAATGTCATTATCATCATGACCACCAACGCGGGCGCCGAGAATCTGAGCAAATCCTCCATCGGTTTTTCCCATTCCAGCAAGGCTGGCGATGAAATGGCCGACATCAAGCGCATGTTCACGCCCGAGTTTCGCAATCGGCTGGATGCCATCATTCCCTTTGCCGCGCTGTCGCACGAGACTGTCATGCGGGTGGTGGACAAATTCCTGATGCAGCTTGAAGATCAACTGCATGAAAAGAAGGTGGACATCAATTTCACCGAGCGGCTCAAGTCCTATCTGGGCAAGAAGGGCTTCGATCCCGTCATGGGTGCGCGGCCCATGGCCAGGCTGATTCAGGACACCATACGCCGTGCGCTGGCGGATGAACTGCTATTCGGCCGCTTGAGTCACGGAGGCCAGGTAACCGTGGATGCGGACGATCAGGGTGAAGTCAAGCTCGTCTTTGATGAGGAACCGGCTACCACGGCGTAGTTTCCCACTTGATACGTGTCCGGCGGACACGGCACTGCCGAGGATAAGATGTTCACTACAGCAATTCCTCCCGGCTTGGCTGGCCGCTCTTGCTGTTACGCTTCGTGTGCGACCAGAAAAAAAAGCGGCGCAATGCGCCGCCTAAATACT
>JBAWGM010000008.1:0-1889 GCA_049592895.1 Thiobacillaceae bacterium
TGCGCAGTCAGGCCGGGAGCCGCCGCGATCACCAGCGCATGGCGCAGCCGCGCCGGATAACTGATCGACCACTGCAGGACCTGCATGGCGCCCAGGCTGCCGCCGATGATGGCGGCAAACTGTTCAATGCCAAGCCGATCGGCCAGCCTGGCCTGGGTCT
The DNA here is from genome assembly GCA_049592895.1 of Thiobacillaceae bacterium. GTDB lineage: Bacteria > Pseudomonadota > Gammaproteobacteria > Burkholderiales > Thiobacillaceae > DASQBT01. The sequence goes on from JBAWGM010000008.1 coordinate 161, forward strand.
CCGACCAGTCCTCCACCGTCACCACCGGAAACGACGAGCCCCAGGGTTTGCCGGTCGCCGGATCAGGCGAGGACGGCCCGGTGGAACCATGGCAGCCCCCCAGGTTATTCATCCCGATGACAAAGAACTTGTCGGTATCGATGGGTTTGCCCGGGCCGATCATGTTGTCCCACCAGCCGGGCCGCTTGTCCGCTTCGGCGTGCCTGCCGGCCACATGATGATTGCCTGACAGGGCGTGGCAGATCAGGATGGCGTTGGATCTGGCGGCGTTGAGTTGACCATAGGTTTCGTAAACCAGGTCATATCCAGGTAGAATCGCGCCGCTCTTGAGGGTAAGGGGCGAATCAAAATGGGCGCGCTGGGGACTGACGATACCGACCGAGTCGGACATGGATCTTTAGGCTTTGTTTTCAGCAGATGCGGCGATTATAGCCATATTCCACTGCACGGCAGACCGCGAACCAACAAAAGAAAAGGCGCCTTGCGGCGCCTTTCTCCCCCTCAACAAACGGGGCCAAATGCGCGACCAGGGGACCTGGCCGCGATTACTACGGGTATGGGCCGAACTTGCGCCCTTACTCTACACGCTCTCCATGGAGCGCAATATCCAAGCCCTCGCGTTCTTCTTCTTCGCTCACGCGCAAGCCGATCACCATGTCCAGCACCTTGAGGATGATGAAGGTGACCACGGCATCGTAGACGATGGTGATGCCCACGCCCTTGGCCTGGATGATGAACTGGCCAAAACTGCCGGCCGTTCCGCCGATCGACTCGACCGCGAAGAAGCCGGTAAGCAGCGCGCCCACGATACCGCCGATCGCATGGACACCGAAGGCATCCAGGGAATCGTCGTAGCCCAGCATCTTCTTCAGCGAAGTGGCCGACCAGAAGCAGATCACGCCGGCGGCGATGCCGATTACCAGGGCACCGATCGGACCCACGAAGCCAGACGCTGGCGTGATCGCCACCAATCCGGCGACTGCGCCGGACGCGATGCCCAACACGCTGGGTTTGCCTTTGCTAATCCACTCGGCGAACATCCAGGCCAGGGCCGCGGCTCCGGTCGCGATCTGGGTTACGGCCATTGCCATGCCCGCGCGACCGTCGGCAGTCACTGCAGAACCCGCGTTGAATCCGAACCAGCCTACCCACAGCATGGCAGCACCCATAACCGTCAGGGTCAGGTTATGCGGTGCCATGGGTTCCTTGCCGTAACCGATCCGGGGTCCGAGCATCAGTGCCGTGATCAGGCCAGCCACCCCCGCGTTGATATGCACCACAGTGCCGCCCGCGAAGTCCAGTACGCCCAGATCCCACATGAAGCCGCCGTCACCCGACCACACCATGTGCGCGATCGGTGAATACACCAGCAGCGACCACAGCGCCATGAACCACAGCATCGCGGAAAACTTCATCCGATCTGCAAAGGCGCCGGTAATCAGGGCCGGAGTAATGATGGCAAAGGTCATCTGGAAGGTCATGAACACCGTTTCAGGAATGATGGTGGTCATACTGTCCTTGCCGATGCCGGACAAGAAGGCCTTGCTGAGGCTGCCAAAGAAGGAGTAGAAGTTCGTAACTCCCTTGCTCATGCCGGTGGTATCAAACGCGATGCTGTAGCCCGCCACCATCCACAACACCGTGACCAGGGCGGTGATGGCAAAGCTCTGCATCAGGGTAGCCAGGACATTCTTCTTGCGCACCATGCCGCCGTAAAACAGGGCCAGGC
>JBAWGM010000009.1:0-21497 GCA_049592895.1 Thiobacillaceae bacterium
TGTGGATGGCCACACTGAATGCGTTGTCGGCCTACCAGATGTACCGCCGGCATGTTTCCGTACACGTGCGCGGACGCCAGGTGCTGGATTTTGTGCTCAAGGATCCGCTGTTTCCGCGCACCGTCCATTGTTGCCTGAACGAACTGGAGAGTTGCGTCAAGGCCCTGCCCAACCACGCCCTGCCGTTGCAAGCCGTCCGTGACGCCCGCCAGCGCCTGCTCGACACGCATTTCGATACCATCAAGCTCGATGTCCTGCATGAAAGCCTGGACCAGGTCGAGGCTGATCTCGGCGCTATCCACCAGGCGGTGTCCAAGCAGTATTTTCATCTCTATCAAGACCAGAGCCTGCAAAGTCAGGCCGCCTCGCAGGAATGACCCGATCTCTCGGCTTTGCGCGCTACGGCGACAAGCGGAATTCCCCCTTCTTCGAGGACTTCCTTGGCAGACTGCTGGAGGAGCGCGACCGGATCGGGCTAAGCGATGCGGTGCGCCAGATCGACACGCTGATGATCACCGTCGAGCCCGGCAACTCGCTGGCCTATGTGGGTGAAATCTGCCTGATGACGCCTTACCACTACCTGGTCACGCTGGAGTCGGAATCCCACCTCACCCACATCCTGCGCATCGACATGAGCGCGCCCGACATTCTGGTGCGCGAAGTGAAGGACCCCAACACGCGCGGCATATTCCGCAGCCTCAATGAGGTCTATCCGATCGGGGCAAGCAAGCCGAATTCGCGCTACATGGGCGAGGTACTGCGGGTTGAGAACCTGCACGATGTAGTAGAGATGCAAAAGTCGCGCGACGTGCGCTTCTTCAACCAGGAACAGGTGCGCAAGCTGGAATTGCCGGGCAACATGGCCATCGTCAAGCCCAGCCCCTACACCCACAACATCGTCGGCTACTGGGAACGGCCGGAATCCGACATACGCATCTATGCGCTTGGCCTGTCATCGATCCGCGACGACATCAACCGCGCCTATCAGGATGCCAAGGAAACCCAGGCCAGGCTCGGCATCGACACGCTGCTGCTGCCCATCGACCACCTCGCCACACGGGTCTACAGTCAAAATCGTGAAGCGGCAATCCTGGAATACTTGACCCTGAGCAGCTATTACTACTGGGGGTCCTATGACATTGCCGCGCAGAACTCTTCGACCAATGTCACCAAGAGCGTGCACCACGCCAACGAACTGGAATCACCGGCCAAGGTGTTTACCGCCGCCAACCACCCCTATTTCGTCAATCACCTGCTCAAGCTCCCCTCGCCCACAGAGCAGTTCGTGCGCAATTTCGGCCCGCGCCTGCATCACATTGCGGTGGCCGTGCGTGATGGCGAAACCGCTGGTGCAGCCAACATAGACCATGTAGTAAACAGCCTGCGCAACTGCGGCCAGGATTTCCTCCTCGACGTGATCGGGTCCAGGGAAGAAGGTCTCAAGCAGGTCTTCTCCAGTGCCTCGGAATATTCTTCGCTGATCGTCGAATATGTGCAGCGCTTCGGCGACTTCCAAGGCTTCTTCACCAAGCAGAATGTCGCCAACCTCACCCACGCCGCCGGCGTGGAGGAAAGCCTGCAAATGCTTGGGGCCGAAGCCGGAAGCTAGGTCCGACTGATGAAAGCGCGGGAACATTCATGCTCTGCGTTGGCTCCATAACCATGGTCCGCCGCGGCACCCACTCCGGGCGCCGAACAGGTCGTTAATCAATGCCGGGGTCCACGCCGTTGCGCGTCACGGCCGGCCTTGGTCATCCCATGAACGTCATCAACCGGCTAAAGTTATTGACGGGCGGCGCCGCTGATGGAGATTACCCGTTACCATACGCGGGTTTCATGCTGGGGTAAGCTAGCGGGACAAAGCCTTCGCATGTAACAGCGGACATCGACCACCGCCAGTTGGCCGGATCTCATTCAAGCCTTGGAATCAAGCTCTATGACCCAGCACTATCTTCATCCCCTTCTCCACCCGCGTTCCGTGGCCGTGTTCGGCGCAAGCGACCGGGAGGATTCCGTGGCCGGGATCATCTTCCGCAACATGGTTTCGTCGGGCTTCCAGGGCCAAGTCTTCCCCATCAATCCCAAACGGCAGGAAGTGTTGGGGCACGCCTGCTTTGCGAACGCCGCCAACCTGCCTGAGACGCCCGAGCTGGCAATCATCGCCACCCCCGCGCCGACCATACCCGGCATTCTCGAAGACTGCGGCGCACGCGGCATCAGGAACGCGGTGGTACTGTCCGCCGGTTTCCGTGAAATCGGCGAGCAGGGCGCCGCACTGGAAGAGAAACTGGTGCATACCGCCAAGCGTCTGGGCATCCGCTTCATCGGGCCCAACTGCCTGGGTATCCAGCGCCCCGCCATCGGACTGAACGCCACCTTCGCCCTGGGCACGGCGCTGCCCGGCGATCTGGCCCTGGTGTCGCAATCCGGCGCCATCTGCACAGCCATGCTGGACTGGGCGTCCTCCAACGGCATCGGATTCTCCAGCGTCATATCCACCGGCGCGTCGGCCGATCTGGATTTCGGCGAGTTGCTCGACTATCTGGCCTATGACCCGGCCACCAAGGGCATCCTCATGTACATCGAGGGCATCCGCGATGCGCGCCGCTTCATGAGCGCCCTGCGTGCCGTATCGAGGCTGAAGCCCGTGGTCATGGTCAAGGTGGGACGCGATGAGGCCGGCTCCAAGGCGGTGGCCTCCCATACCGGGGCGCTGGTGGGGTCAGACCTGGTTTTCGATGCCCTGGTAAGGCGTGCCGGCGTGGTACGGGTCAACACCATTTTGCAGTTGTTTGCCTGCGCCCGTGCTTTGGCCGCCCACATCCACCCCACCGGCAATCGCCTGACCATACTCACCAATGGCGGCGGCCCCGGCGTCATGGCGACGGACCGTGCCGTGGAAATGGGGGTGAAACTGGCCGAACTGGCGCCCCAGACAATGGAGCAGCTCAATGCCTCGTTGCCCCCCACCTGGTCCCATGGCAATCCAGTGGACATCATCGGCGATGCGGGCGCGGAGCGCTATCGCGCCGCCATGTCAGCCTGCCTGGCCGACCCAGGCGTGGACGGCGTGCTGGCCATGCTTACGCCGCAGGCCATGACCAAGCCCACGGAGGCCGCCCAGGCCGTGGTAGAGGTGGCAAAAGGTTCAGACAAGCCGGTGCTGACCTGCTGGATGGGGGAAAACCAGGTGGCAGAGGGCCGCAAGTTGTTCAAGGAAGCGGGCATTCCCTACTTCACTACCCCTGAACCGGCAGTGGAGGTGTTTTCCTACCTCTCCGCGTTTTACGAAAACCAGCGCCTGCTGTTGCAAACGCCGGGACCGCTCTCCCATGAGGAGGCGCCGGACGTGGAGGGCGCGCGCATGATCATAGAAGGCGCGCTGGCCCAGGGCCGGCACCTGCTCAACGAGGTGGAGTCCAAAGCCCTGCTGTCCGCCTTCCATATCCCGGTGGCCCAGACCAGCATTGCCCACAGCGCCACAGAAGCCATGCTCATGGCGCAGCAGATGGGCTTCCCCGTGGCCATGAAGATCAATTCCCAGCAGGTCAGCCACAAGTCCGATGTGGGGGGTGTGCGGCTGGGACTTTCCAACGGCCAGGCCGTGCGCGGTGCCTTCATGGGCATGATGGACGAAGTGCACAAACGGGTGCCGGACGCACTGCTGGATGGAGTGGTGATCGAGCCCATGGTGACCCGGCCCAATGCCAGGGAGGTGCTGGTGGGTGTGGTCAGCGATCCGGTGTTGGGGCCGGTCATTGCCTTCGGTGCCGGTGGCGTGGATGTGGAAGCTCTCCAGGATCGAGCCGTGTCCCTGCCACCCCTAAATCGCTACCTGGCCAACGACTTGATCAAGCGCACCCGGGTAGCCAAGTTGCTGGGGAAGTTTCGCAATCGCCCCTCTGCCAACTTTGGCGCGGTAGAACAAGCGTTATTGCGCGTCTCCGAAATGGTGTGCGAACTTCCCTGGATCGCCGAACTCGACATCAATCCCCTGCTGGTGGACGAAAACGGCGCCCTGGCCGCTGACGCGCGCATCGTTATCGCAGCGCGCCAGCCCAGGTCGGATCGTTACAGCCACATGGCCATCCACCCCTACCCCGCCCACCTGGTGAGCCATTGGCAACTGTCCAACGGCATGGACGTTACCATCCGTCCAATTCGCCCGGAGGATGCAGAGATCACCCAGGCCTTCGTGCGTGGGCTGTCGGAGGAGTCCAAGTACTTCCGCTACATGAACGCCGTGCACGAGCTGTCCCCTGCCATGCTGGCCCGTTTGACGCAGATTGACTACGACCGGGAGATGGCCTTGCTGATGGTGACCAGCGTTGATGGACAGGAAGTGGAGATGGGCGTGGCGCGCTACGCGGTGGATGCATCATTTTCCCACGCCGAATTCGCGCTTGTGGTGGACGACCGCTGGCAGCATCAAGGCATCGGCTACAAGCTCATGAATGTGCTCATGGACGTGGCCAGGAGCAAGGGCGTGAAAGTGCTGGAAGGGGAGGTGCTGAAGATCAACCATAAAATGCTGCGCCTGGTGGAAGGGTTGGGCTTTCGAATCGAACCCCACCCTGAGGACAACAACATCAAGTACATCGTGCGTGAGTTGTGAGCGATTACGATGCATGACTCTGCCGTGTGCGTCCTCCACCCGAAATCAATTTGTGGGCTCATGACAAACGGCTGTAATATGGCGTCCCCAGTATGCAGGCACAGCGGCATGCCCTGGAGCACAGGCGTTCCACTCTGGTGCGGATGCGCAAGAATTAGCATTAATCCGGGATCTACGGACCGACTCATTATGCCCGTAGATCCTGGCCTCCGGCGTATGTTCCGGCTGGGTCTGACCCGAGTCAGATCTTGGCTTGGTTCATGCTTTGGATCCTGAATCAACCACGGAGACGCTTTGGTGACCCCAAGTCCGGTAGCATCCTCAGCCGCCCCGAGTGCGTATCTCGTAGGATTCGCCACCTGTCTGCTCACCTGGATCCTGCTCACCGGCAGCCTGTCCGCCGATGAGCTGCTGCTGGGCGACATTGTCGCCCTGGTTGTGGTGCTTGTCGCCGGGCCGCGCTTGGCGTTGCTCTCCGGGCTCAGGCTGGCGCCACTGGCGCCCCTGCACATGTTGCGTTACCTGGGCTATTTCTTCTGGCAGTTGGCGCTGTCGAATTTCGACGTGGCGCGACGGGTCATCTCGCCCGATCTCCCAATCAATCCAGGACTCGTGGAAGTGCGCACCGGACTCACCTCGGATCTCGGCCGCATGCTGCTCGCCAACAGCATCACCTTGACGCCGGGCACACTGACCGTGGAGGCGGATGGCGATCGCATGTTGATCCACTGGATCGACTGCCCCGCGGACTGTGATCTGGAGAGCGCTACGCGCGCCATCGCCGCAGGTTTCGAGCAACGCATTTCGGGTTTCCTCAAATGAACCCCCCCAGTCTCAACCTGTTGGAAATCGTCTCGCTGTTTCTGCTCGGCGGTGCGCTGTTGTTGGGCTTCTTGCGCCTGGCTCGCGGCCCGGCGGCGCCCGATCGCCTGGTCGCGGCCGACACCCTGGGTGTCATCACTACCGCCGGGCTGGCACTGCTGGCGTGGCTGCTCGATAGCTCAATCTATCTGGATGTGGCTCTGGTTTACGGCGTTTTGTCGTTCGTCGGCGTGGTGGCCCTGGCCCGTGCGGTCGAGGGAGAACGGACATGAGGCTGGCGGCCGATCTGTTCCTCCTCGCCGGTGCCCTGCTTTGCCTGCTGGCCGCCCTCGGCCTGCTGCGCATGCCCGACGTCTACAACCGCATCCAGGCCGCCACCAAGGCCTCGACCCTGGGCGTGGTTTTCATTCTGGTCGGAGTCAGCCTGCTGCAACCCGGCTGGTGGCCCAAGCTGGTGGCCATCGCCGGCTTCATCCTGTTCACCAGCCCGGTCGGTTCCTCGACCCTGGCGCGCGCTTTCCACCGCGCGGGAGTGCGCGTCTGGCAGACCAAAGACATGGCGGAGCGCCCGTGATCGCCTGGATTAGCGTGCTGGTGGTGGCGCTGATGCTGGGCGCTGCCGTATTCGTGTTGCTGTTCGATAACCTGATCGCCGCCATCGCTGCATCCTCTGTCGTATCGCTGCTGCTGTCCCTGCTCTACGTGGTGCTGGCCGCGCCCGACGTAGCCCTGACCGAAGCGGCGGTCGGCGCCGGGTTGTCCGGCGCTGTGCTGGCCCTGGGCCTGCGACGACTGGGATTGATCGACCTGAACAAGGGGGAAAGCGATGCATAAGTTCGCCTCCCTCCTCTTCGCCGTCGGCCTGGCCGCCCTGCTCATGGCACTGGCGGCGCACTTGCCGCTGGGCGCCACGCCCATGGTCATCGGTCAGGCAAGTCTTGATCGCGGACCGGGCGAAATCGGTTCCGCCAACATCGTGACCTCGGTCGTGCTGGCCTATCGCGGCATCGACACGCTGGGTGAATTGGCCATCCTGTTCGCCGCGGCCAGCATTGCCGGCATGGTGCTCAGCCCTGCCATCCGTTCAGGACACAACGCCGAGACCAAGCCGCGCGCGCCGGCCGGGCTGGTGCTGCGCGCCGGTTCCGATCTGCTGTTTCCGCTCCTGCTCACGGTCGGGTTCTATATCGTTGCGCACGGCCACCTCACACCCGGCGGCGGCTTCCAGGGCGGCGTGGTGCTGGCGGCGGCGTTTTTTGTTTCCTTCCTGGCGCGTGCTGATCGCCTGCCCAAGCCGGCTGCCCTCATCCTGATGGAAGGGCTGGCCGGCGCGGCCTTCATCGGCATCGGTCTCGCCGCCATGCTCGATGACGGCCCCTTCATGCGACTGTTGCTGGACAAGGGCGTGGTCGGCCAGCTTGTTTCCGCCGGCAGCCTGCCCCTGCTCTACCTCGCGGTCGGCCTCAAGGTCGGCGCCGAACTATCCGACCTGCTCGCGCATCTGGCGGAATAAGCGTGAACCTGACCCCCCCCGATCTGATCCTTGTCCTGGCCGCTGGCGGCGTCGGACTCGTCGCCATCGGCGCGGTCGGCCTGGCCGTGTCGCGCCACCTGTTGCGCCTGGTGTTGGCCCTGGGCATCGCCGAATGCGGCATCAACCTGCTGCTGGTGCTGGCCGGCTACCGCTGGGACGCGGTGGCACCCATCCTGACCGGCGCAGACGTGACCCGGCCCATGGTCGATCCGGTGCCGCAGGCGCTGGTGCTGACATCCATTGTCATCGGTGTCGGTGTACAAGCGCTGGCCGTGGCGCTGATGATCCGCATCAAGGAAGCCTACGGCACGCTGGACATCCGCGAACTGAAGACGCGGGTGGAACAGGACATTTGCGGCGAGGCCGGCATCGCGCCGCCACAGAGCATCCATTCGCCGAGCCCTGGCCAGACCTTCCCGGTGCCGGTTGCGGCCAGGGAGTCCGCATGAACAACCTCGCTCTGCCGGTGGTGCTGCCTTTGCTCGGCGCCTTCCTGATGCGCCCGCTCAGCCTGGCGTCGCCGCGGCTGGCGGGCTGGCTTGGCCCGCTGGTGCTATTGGCTTGCATCGGCCTATTGGGCAGCATCGCCCGGCTCGCTGACGGCCAACCCGTCAGCGCTGCCATCGGCGGTTACGCGGCCCCCTTGGGCATCGTGTTTTATGCCGATTCCCTGGCCCTGCTGTTTGCGCTCGCGGTGCCGCTCTTCGCGTTGCTGTTGTGGCCGCGCGAAGGTGGCGATCGGGTCAGCGCGCTGATGCTGCTGCTGGTCGGCTCCGGCATCGGCCTGGCGATCTCCGGCGACCTGTTCAATATCTTCGTGTTCTACGAATTGCTCTCGGTCGCCTCCTTCGGCCTCGTCGCAGCGAGCGGCAACGCACGCGCCTATGCCGCGACGCTGCGCTATCTGCTGGTAAGCGGCTTCGCCTCGGTGCTGGCGCTGCTCGGGATCACCCTGGTCTATACCCAGACCGGCACGCTCAACCTCGCGCATCTCTCGGAACTGGCGCCAACCCATCTCGCCAATCCGATCGGCCTGGCTGCCTTCACCTGCCTGTTGCTCGGCTTCGGGGTCAAGGCGGAATTGTTCCCGGTCAATGCCTGGGTGCCGGAGGTCTACGCAACCGCACCGAAGCGGGTCTCCGCATTGCTGGCGGGGGTCGTGTCCAAGCTGGCGATCCTGGCGCTATTGCGCCTGCTGCTGCTGATCTTTGATCTGCCCGAGGCGCGCCAGATGTTGCTGGTTCTCGGTTTGATCGGCCTGGTGAGCGGTGAGCTGGCGGCCTGGCGTGCACGCGATCTGCCGCGCATGCTGGCCTATTCGTCCATCGGCCAGCTCGGCCTCTTATTCATTGCCATGTCTATTCCAAGCGAGGCCGGTCTGGTCGCGGCCCTGGCCGTGGCCCTGCACCATCTGGTGCTGAAGCCCGCGCTGTTCCTCCTGGCGGAACGCTGGAGCGGCGGACTCGACGGTCTCGCCGGTGCCGGGCGACAGGCGCCGCTGGCCGCTGGTCTGTTCACGCTGTTCGCGCTGTCCCTCGTGGGCGTACCGCCGCTGCCCGGCTTCTGGGCAAAGCTGTTGCTGCTGCTCAGCCTTGGGCAGCAGGAGGGTCTGCTGGCCCAGGTCGCCATGGCCGGCGTGCTGCTGATGACTGTGGTCGAGGCGCATTACCTGTTCCGCTTGGTGGGGCTGCTGTATGCGAAGGTGGATCGCCCTGCAACGCCGCATCGCAACGCCGATGTGGCCGTAGCCAGCCTGCTCGGTGTACTGCTGGTTGCCAGCGTTCCTCTCATGCCGATCCTGGCCGACACCTTTGCCACCATGGCCAGGCAGGTTGCGGATTTGCCCGCCTACCGCGCGCTGATCCTGGGAGTCGCCCCGTGAGTTTCGCTCCCCTCGACACGTTGTACCTGATCGCGGCGCTGGCCCTGCTGGCGATGTTGCTTGCGGGACACTGGCGCGGTGCGGGCGTTCTGGCAACCCTCATGTATGCCGCTCAGTTGTGGGCGCTGTCCCGAGTCGGCGACGCCAGCGCCGGCTTCGGCTTCTCCGCCTTCGGCTTCACCCTGGCCTGGCACTTCGATGCGCTGGCCTGGATGTTTGCGGTCGTCACCCTGGTGGCCGCCCTGTTCGCCAGTTGGTTTGCTTCGGGCGAATGGCTGCGTGCTTACACCGGCAGCCGGCGCCTGCTGCACTGCGCGCTTGCCGGCAACGTGCTGGCGATGCTGTTGCTGCTTGGCAGTGGCGATCTGCTGACCCTGTTCGTCGGCTGGGAAGCGACATCCTGGGCGGGCTTCCTGCTCATGGCCTTGGCCGGCGGCGTCGCCCGCAAGGCGGCCCTCAAGTACCTCGTGTATGCGATCGCGGGCGCGATGTCCCTGCTCGCCGCCCTGGTTGCGCTGTTCCAGGCTGGCGGCTCGTTCGGCTTCGCTGCGGCGCAAGCGAGCCTGGCCGACATGGGCGACCTGCAACTGTGGGGCATGGTAGTGCTGTTCCTGATCGGCTTCGGCGCCAAGATGGCCCTGCTGCCCTTCCATCTCTGGCAGGCACCGGCCTATTCCGAGACCCCTGCGCCGGGCGCAGTTTTTTTCGGCGCCATCGTCGGCCGCGTCGGTCTGTTTGCGCTGGCCGTGGTGCTGTTCAAGCTGATCGGCATCTCGCATCTCAAAGCCCTGGATATTCCCTACACCTTCCTCAACGCACAGGACCTGATCGCCTGGCTCGCGGCGCTGACCATCATCCTGCCCACCTACACCGCGTTAAAGCAGAATGACGCGCGCTATCTGCTGGCCTGGCACGGTGTCGGCCAGGGCGGCTACATGCTGATCGGCCTGATGCTGGGCACCGCGTTGGGCACGGCCGGGGGCCTGCTGCACGTGATCAACCACGCCGCCACACAAGCCACCCTGCTGATGGCGGTGTTTGCAGTGAAGCATCGCATCGGCCACACCGACCTCAACCGCCTGGGCGGCCTCGTGGCGCGCATGCCGCTGACCTTCCTGGCCCTGCTGCTGGGCATCATCAGCCTGGCCGGACTGCCGCCGATGAGCGGCTTCGTCTCCAAGTGGATGGTGTACACGGCGCTGATCCAGGATGGCCGCCCCTTGCTGTTCGTGACCACCGTCATCGGCACACTGGGCACCATCCTTTCCCTGTACAAGCTGATTCACAACGTGTTCCTCGGCCAGTTGCGTGCCGAACACGAAAAGATAGACGAGGCTCCGCTGTCGATGCTGATCCCCATGCTCGCCTGCGGTTTCATCGCCTTCGTCACCGGCGTGGCACCCGGCCTGCTGTTGGGCTGGGTGGCCGCAGCACAGGGCGCCCTCGGCCTGCCCGTGCTGGAATACACCTTGGGCGGGGTGTCCACGCCGCAGGCCAGCCTGGACATGCTCTGGGTGGTGGGCGTGCTGTTCGGCGGTTTCGGTGTCGGTGCCGTGCTGTTCTATGGTTTCGGCGGCAAGACCCAGCGCATCAACCAACTCGACAACTATGCCGGCGGTCACTTCCTCACCGCCCAGATGCGCTACCAATACAGTGACAACTTCTATGCCGGTCTGATGCACTTGATCGGCGGCTGGTATCGGGGTAGTTTCAAGTGGCTGGAAGACGCCATCGGTTCCACTGTGAGCCTGGTTGCCGAGACTGCGGGCGGCTGGTACCGGGCGACAAGTCCGGGGTTTTACTTGCTGGCAGGCGCCACGCTGCTGCTGGCGTGGGTGTTGCTGTGATGATGATGCACCTTATTCTCGAACTGCTGTTGATGCCGCTGGTGGCGTTCGTCATTGGCCTGGGCATGGTGCTGATGGTGCGCAAGATTGCTGCGCGTTTGCAGCGCCGTATCGGCCCACCCTTCTTTCAGCCGATCTACGACATCGTCAAGCTCTATGGAAAACACACCCAGACGTCGCATGGCCTGATCCATGACATCGGCATCGTCATGGCAGTGGGCGGCTATGTGGCGGCGGAGACCCTGCTGCCGATGCCGGGCATGAATGGCATCGCCGACAAGGGCGACTTGATCACCCTGATGTACTTGATGATGGTGCCATCCCTGGGCATGGCGCTCGGCGTCGGCCAATGCGCCAACCCCAATGGTTCGATCGGCATTGGCCGCGCGCTGACTGCGATGCTGGCCTACGACGTGCCCTTCGTCATCGTCGTATTTGGCGTGGCCTTCCATTTCGGCGGCACCAACCTGGTGTCCATCATTGCCGCCCAACAGGGCGCAGGAATCGCCGGCTGGGGTGCAGTGCAAATGCCGCTGCTGGCCATCGCCGGGCTGTTTGCCCTGCACGGCATGCTGGGCAAGCAGCCTTTCGAGATCTATATCGCCCCGGCCGAAATCGCCACGGGTCCCATGGTGGAAATGAGCGGCAAACACCTGGGCGGGCTGTTCGTGATGCAGAGCTTCCAGCTATATACCGCTTCGGCGCTCTACGTGACGCTGTTCCTGGGCGGCGGTGAGAACTGGCTCAGTTTCATTGCCAAGTGCTTCGCCGTGCTTGCGGTGCCGGTGAGCCTGGCATATCTGTATCCGCGCTACCGCACCGAGGATCTGGTGCGGCTGATGTGGAAATGGCCGGTGATGGTTGGGCTGATCGGCCTGGCCTTTGTAATGCGTTGACAGGAAGCTGCCATGAGTACGCTGAAAGATATTCCCGTTCGTTACGAAGCTCAGGAAACGCCGGCGCGGACCAATCCCCTGGCCAACGTGTTCGACGAATTCATCCGCTTCTGCCGCTCGCGCTCCCTGTTCATGCTGCATTACTGCACCGGTTGCGGCGCCATCGAACTGCCGCCGGCCATGACCTCGCGCTTCGACATGGAGCAGCTCGGCATCCAGCCCATGGTGACGCCGCGCCAGGCTGACATCCTGTTGGTCACCGGCTATGTCTCGGTGAAGACGCTCAAGCGGGTGATCCTGACCTATGAACAGATGGCTTCCCCCAAGTACGTGATCGGCATCTGTTCCTGCACGGTCAACGGCGGCATGTACTGGCAGAGCTACGCCACCGCCAAGAAACTCAACGACTATCTGCCGGTGGATGTCTACATCGCCGGCTGCATGCCGCGCCCGGAGGCGGTGATCCACGGCCTTCAGGAACTCATGGAAAACATCCGCGCCGGCCGTTCCGACAACTGGAAAGATTACTACCAGCGCTATGACCACTACCTGGCCAACCAGCAGCGGCTATTCGGCGAAACCTGGCAGACCCCTACCGAGGTGATCAGCGAGGCGCACCACTATGGACTGGCGGGCCCCGAGACCGAAGGCGAACATACCCGCCTGCTGGGTTTGCACAAAGCGCCGCTGGAGCCCCTGCGCATGACCCTCAACGCCGGCAAGCTGGAGCGTCTGGAATGAGCACCGACCTGGTCTGCCCGGATGTCTACCAATGGCTGTGCCATCTGCTCAAGGAGGTGGACAGCGTCACCCACAAGCCGCGCTATGAGCGGCGCCAGCGTCTGGATATCGCGGCCGACGCGCTGCCGGCGCTGCTGGCCCTGCTGCAGGGCAAGGGCTCCTTTGTCCACCTGTCGGCCATTTCCTGCGTGGACTGGATCAAGCAAGGCGAATTTGAACTGGTCTACCACGTCTGTTCCTACGAACTGAAGGTCACGGTTTCCGCACACATCCGCATTCCGCGCGAGCCGGGGCGCTACCTTTCCGTGTACGACATCTACAAGCCGGCCGGATTCTTCGAGCGCGACATCTTCGAGATGTACGGCATCTATTTCGAAGGCAGCCCGTGGATGGAGAAATTCATCCTCACGGAATGGGACGGCCCGCCACCGATGCGCAAAGAATTCGATTCAGAAGCCTGGGTCGACGACCATTTCGACTGGCAGGATTACCACCCTGAATGGCTCAACGAGTTGGAGGCCCAGGGTGGCGGCATCGCCATCCGCCCGGAAGAGCAGCGTTTCAGCCGGAAAGCAAAAGATGAGAGCTGAAAACTATCAGGCGCGCCATCAGCCGCCCAGCCATGAATACGAGCTGAACTTTGGTCCCAACCATCCCGGCATCGAAGGCAACTATGCCCTGAAGGTGCGCCTTTCCGGCGACATCGTGACCGACGCCAAGGCCGACGGCGGCTACCTGCACCGCGGCTTCGAAAAGCTCATGGAGCAGCGGCTGTGGATCCAGAACATCGCCCTGGTGCCGCGCATCTGCGTGCCGGACCCCGCGCCCATGGAGCTCGCCTATTCGACGGCCGTGGAGACCCTGTGCGGCCTGGACGTCCCGGTGCGGGCGAAGTGGCTGCGCGTATTGCAGATGGAACTCTCGCGCATCGCCGCTCACCTGTTCACCTTCGGCGGCCATGCCGCCACCACCGGCATGTACAACACCATGTACTGGGGGGTCGCCGACCGCGACGTGGTGCTCGATCTGTTCGAACAACTGACCGGCGGGCGGGTCTACCACATCTACAACATCCCGGGCGGGGTGCGCCGCGACGTGCCGGAAGGCTTCCTGGCAAACGTCGCCAACACCATGGACTACCTGGAATCGCGCTTTGCGGACTACGACAACCTGTTCTTCACCAATCATGTGTTCGTTGCCCGCGCGCGCGGCATCGGCGTCCTGTCGCAGCAGCAGGCGCTGGAACTCGGCGTGACCGGCCCCAACCTGCGCGCAACCGGGCTGGCCTTCGATGTACGCCGCGACGATCCTTATCTGGTCTACGACCAGATCGAATTCGAGATTCCCATCGAGCACGCCGGCGACGCCTGGGCGCGCACCCTGGTACGCCGTGCCGAACTCAAGGAAAGCATCCGCATCGTGCGCCAGGTGATCGCCCGCCTGCCGTCCATTGCCGGTCCCATCCGCGCCCCCATTCCCAACCCGCTGGCCTGGAATGTGCCGGCCGGCGAGTACTACGCGCGGGTCGAATCGTCCAAGGGCGAGCTGTCCTGGTATGTGGTTTCGAATGGCGGCGTCAAGCCCTACCGCACCCACATCCGTGGCCCCTCCTCCATGCACGCGGTGCAGGTGCTGGAAACCCTGAGCAAAGGCGCGCGCCTGGAAGATGTCGCGCAGATCATGTTCTCGCTCGATGCCTGTCCGCCGGAGGTCGATCGCTGATGTCCGACATCGAATACAAGGACAAGGGCAGCGTACTCAATCCCTTGAGGGCCTTGTCCTTCTTCGCGCGCAAGCCGGTGACGGTGCCGCTCGAGCCGCGTCCCGCGGCGGAGCGCTATCGCGGTTTCCATGTCAACGACTGGGAGAAGTGCATCGGCTGTTCCACCTGCCAGAAGGTGTGCGACAACGCCGCCATCACCATGGTGCAGGTGCCGGGCCTGCCCAACGATCCAGTCAAGGGCGTGCGCAACTTGCGCCCGGCCATCGACTACGGGCGATGCTGCTGGTGCGCGCTGTGCGTCGACCTGTGCCCAACCGGCTCCATCGCCCTGTCGCGCGAATACGTGCACACCTGCACCGATCCGCAACTTGACAGCTACTTCATCCTGCCCGACTCCAAAGGCATCCACGGCAAGCACTTCCCGGGCGGCTGGGACAAGCAGGCGGACAACGATCTGGTGGACCACCAGCGTCAGCCCATGGGCGAACTGGAACCCGCAAAACGCATCGGCAACTTCGATGAGATGGTGTCCGGCTATACCAGGCAGCAGGCCATCCTGGAAGCGTCCCGCTGCGTGCAGTGCGGCATGTGCCATGACGCTTGTCCGACCCACATGGATGCGCCGGAATACATCCGCGCCATCTGGCAGGACGACCTGGAAGAGGCGGTGCGCCAGATCTACCGGACCAATCCTTTCGCCCATACCTGTGGCCGGGTCTGCACCCATCGCTGCGAGGACGCCTGTTCGCTCAACCATCGCGGCGAGCCTATCGCCATCCGCTGGCTCAAACGCTATGCCATGGACAACGTGGCACCGGAGCGGGTCAAGGCGATCGTCGCTGAAGGGTTGAAGGGCCGTGATCGCGGGCGGCGCGTTGCCATCGTCGGCGCCGGGCCGGCGGGCCTGACCGCGGCCTTTGAGCTTGCCCAGGGGGGCCATCGCGTCACCGTATTCGAAGCCCTGCCCAAGGCCGGCGGCATGACCCGTTATGGCATCCCCGACTACCGCCTGCCCGGGACGATGTTGGACCGGGACGTGGAAGTCATCACCAGCCTGGGCGTGGAGATCCGCTACGATACCCGCATTGGCAAGGACATCCCCATGGAAACCCTGCACCAGGACTACGATGCCGTAGTGTTGGCCATCGGCGTGCAATACGGCCGCTCCACGCGCGTCCCCGGCAGTGACCACCCCCACGTGTTCCGAGCCGTGGATTTGCTGCGCGCCCTTGCGAACGGTGCGGACCTCCGCGTTCCGGATCGCGTGGTGGTCGTCGGCGGTGGCAACGTGGCCATGGACATCGCCCGTTCGCTGGCACGCCTGCAAAAGATGCAGCACGGCCAGGTAGGAGTCACCGTCACAGCGGTCGAGTCTGCCGGCCAATTCCCGGCTGATTCCGAAGAGATCAAGGAAGCGGACGAGGAAGGAATCGACATCGTCCCCGAACGCGGTCCGCAATCTGTGCTGGTGGAAGATAGACAGGTGCTGGGGCTGAAGACTGCCAAGGTGCTGTCGCTGTTCGATGCGCAGGGCCGCTTCGCTCCCGCCTACGATCCCGATGATCAGCAGTTCCACACGGGGGCATGGATCGTCGAGGCGATTGGCCAGATGAGCGATGCCGAGGTCGTGCTCGGCGCGCCGCTCACCGAACAGCTTGAATGGACGCGCAGCCGCCTGGCGGTGGATGCGCAAGGCCATACCTCCCTGCCCTGGCTGTGGGCGGCGGGCGACATGGTGAACGGTCCCGATGTGGTGCATGCCGTGGCCGATGGCCACCGGGTCGCCGCAGACATCCACCGTTATCTCAACGAGCACGCCGAGGTGTCGGCATGAACGAGCAGGAAGGCGCGCCCAGCGGTTATGAGCGCATCCGGGCGAAGAAATCGCTGAAGGAAATTCTGCAGGTGGCCACCTCTTTCGAGGCGAGCGCGCGGGATTTCTACACCACCCTCATCCCCCGGGTCAGCAAACGCCTGCGCTGGCTTGTGGAAGAGCTGGCCCGGGAAGAAGCAGGCCATTACGCCCTGTTCACCGAACTGGCTTCCCGCCCTGACATCGAGCGCCACATCGTCGCCGAGGTGGACACGCCCGCCAGCGACCGCAAATTCTCCGATGCCGTGTTGCAGCCGGAACTGGGCGAACATCCCGACGATCAGGCCATCCTGCAATACGCCCTGGGGCGGGAACACACTGCCATGGAGCAATACCGGGCGCTGGCCGAGAGCACCGAGCCCGGCCCGATCCAGGACTTGTTCCGCTACCTGGCCGACCAGGAAACCAGGCACAAGAACGAACTTGAGCAACTCTACTACGAGACCGTGCACAGCGGCGGCGTCTAAAGAAGCACTTATCTGTCGGCGGTTCGTGGCGGGGGCACGCCGTCACGTCCCTCAGTGACACCCAGGACGGCAAAGGCAATCCCTGCCTGCTCCTTGGTCACCTGATGCGCGTCGTAGCCGCGTCAGCCTGTCGGCCTACCCAACTGCGGACAGCGTCGGACGTTGAGTATCGCGGCCAACATGCGTGCTCTCGGCAGTGACCTGCGATTCCGCGATGGGCGCAAGCGGATCGGCTCCAAGCGTGCCGATGAACTGGCGCCATGACTCAGGATCATTCAGCGCCTCGAGCTGCGACTGGGCGTAGGCAACGCGTGCGTCCAGATCGAGGCGGCGCGACTCGCCTCCATTGTGCGGGCGCCCGCAAATGCTTGAAGCTGAAGCCGGCAGATAAGCGCCTGCCATCAGGCCAGCCGGGCCGACCCCGGCATGGCGATCGGCACCGGCTTGACTTTCCAGATGTCCTCACAGTATTCGCGGATGCTCCGATCGGAAGAAAACTTCCCGCTGCTCGCCGTATTGAGGATGCTCATGCGGCTCCACTCCTCCCGTTCGGCATAGACCTGGTCTACCGCCATCTGGGCATTCATATAGCCATCGAAATCGGCCAGCAGCAGATAGTGATCGTGGTGCAGCAGGTTCGCCACCAGGGGCCTGAACAGTTCCCCGTCGCCACGTGAGAAGAACCCGTCGCGAATGAGATCGATCACCGCCCGCAACTCCTGATTGTCCTGGTAATACTGCATGGGTTCATAAGCATCGTGCTTGAGCTGCGCAACCTGCGCAACGCTGTGGCCGAACAGAAAGAAGTTGTCCGTCCCGACTTCGTCGCGTATTTCGATGTTGGCCCCGTCCAGGGTGCCGATGGTGAGTGCGCCGTTCATGGTGAATTTCATGTTGCCGGTGCCGGAAGCTTCCTTGCCTGCGGTGGAAATCTGCTCGGACAGCTCGGCGGCGGCATACAGAAGCTGGCCGGTGCGGACGTTGAAATTGGGCACGAAGACCACCTTCATCCGGTCGCGCACCAGCGGATCGCGGTTGATCACCGAACCGACCGAATTGATGAGCTTGATCATCAGTTTTGCCATGAAGTAGCCGGGCGCCGCCTTGCCGCCGAAGATGAAGGTGCGGGGGATCACTTCCAGATTTGGATTGGAGCGGATGCGATGGTAACGCGCGATGATGTGCAGCACATTGAGGTGCTGGCGCTTGTATTCGTGGATGCGCTTGACCTGCACGTCAAACATCGAACCGGGATCGATCCCTACCCCCGTCACACTGCGCAGATAAGCCGCGTAGTGCTCCTTGTTGGCCCGCTTGATGTCGCGCCATTCGGCCCGGAACTCGGCGTCGTCGGCAAGAGGCTCCAGCTCACGCAGGCGATTCATGTCCGTCAGCCAGCCGCCGCCGAGCTTGCTGTCTATCAACGAAGTGAGCCGCGGATTGGACAAGCCCAACCAGCGCCGCGGCGTGACTCCGTTGGTCTTGTTGGAGAACTTTTCCGGCGCGAGGTCATGAAAATCGGCCAGCACTTCCTGCTTGAGCAGCTCGGTGTGCAGGGCCGCCACGCCATTGATCGCATGGCTGCCCACGCAGGCCAGATGAGCCATGCGCACATGGCGCTCGCCATGCTCATTGATCAGCGAAAGCCGCTTCACGCGTTCGGTGTCGTTCAGGTATCGCAGCCTGACCTGGTCGAGAAAGCGGGCGTTGATCTCATAAATGATCTCGAGATGCCGTGGCAACACCTTCTGGAACAGCGCCACCGGCCAATGCTCCAGGGCTTCCGGCAGAAGGGTGTGATTGGTATAGGCGAAGGTTTGGCGCGTTACGCTCCAGGCCAGGTCCCAGCGCATCTCGTGCTCGTCCAGCAGCAGCCGCATCAGTTCCGCCACCGCCACCGCCGGGTGGGTATCGTTGAGCTGCACCGCGAATTTCTCATGGAAGCGGGTCAGCGGGATTTCCTGCACCCGCATGATGCGCAGCATGTCCTGCAGCGAACAGGACACGAAGAAGTACTGTTGCGCCAGCCTTAGTTCCTTGCCCTGGATCTGCTCGTCGTTCGGATAAAGTACCTTGGTGAGATTCTCCGATTCGATCTTGCGTTGCACCGCCCCCCAGTAGTCGCCGCGGTTGAAAGTGGACAGATCGAACCCCTCCACCGCCTCGGCGCGCCACAGGCGCAGGGTGTTGGCGGTGTTGTTGCGGTAGCCCAGGATGGGCGTGTCGTAGGGCACCCCCAGCACGCTGCGTCCGGGCACCCAGCGCGCGCGCAACTGGCCAACCTCGTCTGGATAGCGTTCGGTATGGCCCCCCAGTCTGACCTCGACCGCCCATTCGGGGCGGGCAAGCTCCCACGGATTGTCGTGGCGCAGCCAGACATCGGTCTTTTCCGTTTGCCACCCATCCACAATGTCCTGGGCGAAGATGCCGTGTTCGTAGCGGATGCCGTATCCCAGGCTGGGGATTTCCAGGGTGGCAAGCGAATCCAGAAAGCAGGCCGCCAACCTGCCCAGCCCCCCGTTGCCAAGTCCCGGCTCGACTTCCTGGGCAAGCAGGGTGTCATAGCTGAGGCCCAGTTCCTGTATGGCCGCACGCACCGGCTGTTCGATGCCCAGGTTCAGCACATTGTTGCCCAGGTGCGGGCCCAGCAGGTATTCCGCCGACAGGTAGGCCACCGTGCGCGAGCCCTCACGCATATAGGTTTCCGCCGTGCTCACCCAGCGCGCCAGCAGCCGGTCCCGGACCGTGTAGGCGAGCGCCAGGTAATAGTCGTGCAGCGAAGCCAGCCGGGGAAACTTGCCCTGGACATAGAACAGGTTGTCCAGAAAGGCACGCTTGAGGGTTTCCTTGGACAAGCCGGTACGGCTTGTTTCCGGCGGGGATTGGTGTTCCAGTTTTACCGGTGCGTTCATGGCATTTCCGCAAGATGCTTCCTGGCTTACACAGCAATCAGGATGCCAGCCCGCAAAAATATCCGGTTCCCCTTCCAGGCCTCTATCTGCGCGGACGTCAGTATCTTCTCGCGATGGGCCTGCGCGGAACCGCACCATAGGGATGCAATGCTGCACTAATCTGTTGCCGAAAATATCCGATATGGCCATATTCAACCGCCCAATCGGCACGGAGGCGAGTTGGCCTGTCTCTTGCGTCGCTATAATGCAAGGCTTAAGCGGAAGGAAATCATGCTCAAACTTGTACTGCTTCGCCACGGTGAAAGCCAGTGGAACCGGGAAAACCGCTTCACCGGTTGGACTGATGTGGACCTTTCCGAAACCGGACGCCTGGAAGCCGTCAAAGCAGGTCAGCTCCTGCGCGACCACGGCATGCTGTTTGATATGGCATACGCCTCGGTCCTCAAGCGGGCGATACGCTCGCTGTGGCTGGTGCAGGAGGCCATGGACCAGATTTGGATGCCGGTGGTCAAGGACTGGCGGCTCAATGAACGCCACTACGGCGCTCTGCAGGGCCTGAACAAAGGTGAAGTCGCCGAGCATTACGGCGCCGAACAGGTTCACCTGTGGCGGCGCAGCTACGACATCCGGCCGCCTGCGTTGAGCCAGTCCGATCCGCGTCATCCGCGCTTTGACCAGCGTTACCGCAAGCTGCCCGTCGAACGCCTGCCGGCCGCTGAATCCCTCGCCGACACCCTGGTGCGTGTGCTGGAACTCTGGCACGCTATCATCCTACCCGACCTGCAGGCCGGCAAGACCCTGCTCATTGCAGCACATGGAAACAGCCTGCGCGCCCTGGTGAAACACCTTGACAACATACCGGACGCCGACATTGTCGACCTCAACATTCCTACCGGCATTCCGCTGGTTTACGAATTCGACGACGAGCTCCGCGTCATCGCCCGCTACTATCTGTCGGAAGAAAGCGGCCAGCGCGTGGCCGCCTAGGCCGACGCAATCAAAGGTTGCAGCGATAACCGCTGGCCGGCGCTCTCAGCGTCCGGCTTGAAGCGCTCGAACGCCGGCTTGCAGTTTGCTTAACGTCGACCGTCAACCGTCACTTCGCTCCCACGATCGCAAACATTGCGCCCTGCGGATCAAGGCATTGTGCTATCCAAACGTCGCCGGGAACCTGTTGCGGACCATTGAGGACCTGGCCTTTTCCATTCCTGACGCGCGCCAGCGCCGCGTCGACCGAATCAACATTGAAATAATATAGCCAGAAGGATGCTGGCGTCTGGGCCTCCCTGGTCATCATACCGCCAACCGCCAGTCCGCCTGTCGCGAAGGTCTGATAGACCCCCATCGGACCCATATCGTGAGTTTCTTCCTTGGTCCAGCCGAACAGCCCGGAATAGAAGTCGAACGCCCCTTCCGGATCGCCTGCATGTAATTCATGCCAGCCAATATGACCGGGCGTCATGGGTGCAACATCGGCAGGCGCCTCGTCGCTCGACCCCTTGAAAAGGATGAATACGGCGCCATAAGGATCGGCAACAACGGCAAAACGGCCAACTCCGGGGATATCTTCCGGCCCACGGCGCACCGTACCGCCGGCTGCGCTGACCCGCACCGCATAGGCATCAACGTCGTCGACGCCGATATAGCCCGTCCAGCTCGGCGGCACGCCCTCGGCGCGCAGATTTTCCGGAAGGGGCATCAGGCCACCGACCGTGACGGCCCCGGCAGAAAACAGCCCGTAACGGCGTTCGCTCATTCCTGCATCCGCGGTCTTCCAACCGATTACGCCGCCATAGAAAGTCGCGGCCGCATCGATGTCAGTGGTCATCAGGTCATACCAAACAAATCTACCAACGGTACGTGTCATACGTGTTCACTCCTTTCGTAAGTTGTGCCCTGTCTAAAGCGGCATCGGGTCCGATTCAAAGGAATTCCATTTCACCCAACCCCGCCAAGGCGGTTGATGCCGTCGTGGGCATGCCCACGCAGCTGCTCGATAACCAGACCTTAGAGAGTACGCCACGCAGAGGATGGGGACAACGTGCGGGCGTGCCGCTGCCAGGGTGAATTCGTTCTCCCGAGAATCATTCTCGAAACCAACGGGTTAACCGATCAAACTGGACATAGTCAAACATTCCCTGTATAAGACGTGGAATGGAATCGGACGAATTCTCAAACGAAGTGC
>JBAWGM010000010.1:0-2245 GCA_049592895.1 Thiobacillaceae bacterium
GGCGTACCTTCAGCACGCCCACTTTCTCATCCTCGCGGACCAGATCATCGACCGTCTCGTGCGCCACTTCCGCGCCCGAGCCCATCAGGACAATGACCCGCTCCGCATCGGCTGCACCGACATAGTCGAACAGGCGATACTGCCGGCCGGTCAGTTCCGCAAAGCGGTCCATGGCTCCCTGCACCAGCGCTGAGAAGGCGTTGTAATACGGATTGATGCGCTCACGTGACTGGAAAAAGACATCCGGGTTCTGAGAACTGCCGCGCAGCACCGGATGTTCTGGCGACAGGGCGCGCAGGCGGTGGGCGGTGACCCAGCCTTCGTCGATCATGGCATGCACGGTATCGGTTTCAAGCGCTTCAATCTTGGCGACTTCGTGCGAGGTGCGAAAGCCGTCGAAAAAGTGCAGCACCGGGATGCGCCCCTGCAAGGCGGCGACCTGGGCGATCAGCGCCATGTCTTGCGCCTCCTGCACGCTTCCCGAGGCCAGCAGCGAAAAACCCGTGGCGCGGCAGGCCATCACGTCGCTGTGGTCGCCAAAGATCGAAAGCGCGTGGGTGGCAACAGTGCGTGCCGAGACATGCAGGACAAACGCCGTCAGTTCGCCGGCAATCTTGTACATGTTGGGGATCATCAGCAGCAGGCCCTGGGAGGCGGTGAAGGAAGTAGCCAGTGCTCCGGCCTGCAAGGCGCCGTGCAGGGCGCCGGCCACACCCCCCTCGCTCTGCATCTCCACGATCTTCGGCGTTGTTCCCCATAGGTTGGGATGTCCCTGTGCCGCCCATTCGTCACACCATTCCGCCATGTTGGAAGAGGGTGTAATGGGGTAGATCGCAATCACCTCGCTGCCCAGATAGGCGACGCGGGCAACCGCCTCGCTGCCGTCCAGGGTAATCATGCGGGGTTTGCTCATATATCCTCTCTATTCATTACGCGCGGGCATCCTCATTCTAGCGATTGCGGCCGAACCTGCACAAATACTATGTCTGCACATCGAAAAGTCACCCCGCCAGGAACAGGGTCAGCAAGTCGTTGAGAAAGCGCTGGCCGGTCAGAGTCGGCTCGATTCGCAGTGGTGAGCGCGTGACCAGGCCGCGCGCCTCCGCCTGCGCCAGCGGTTTTAGCAACGCATTTAACGGCAGGCCGGTGCGTTCGCTGAACAGGGCTACTTCGAACCCGCCGGTAAGCCTAAGCGCATTCATCATAAATTCGAACGGGAGTTCTTCGGCGGTCACGCCTTTCTCTTCCGCGACGCGTTCCGCGACGCGGCGGCCCAAGGCAAACGCTTCCATGTACTGGCGCGGGTGCTTGACCCGCATCTGCCGCACTATCCGATCGTGGAAGCTCAGCTTGGAGTGGGCTCCGGCGCCGATGCCCAGATAATCGCCGAACTGCCAGTAGTTGAGGTTGTGACGGCAGCGATGGCTCTTGAGGGCAAAGGCCGAGGTTTCGTAGTGCTCGAATCCAGACGACGCAAGTCGCGCCTCAATCGCCTCCTGCATGGCAAAGCCCTCGTCCTCATCCGGCAAGTTGGCCGGCGGCGTGTGGCCAAAAGGCGTATTGGGCTCCAAGGTCAGGTGGTAACAGGACAAATGGGACGGGTTGAAGTCCAGGGCAATGTCCACATCGTCCAGCGCCTCTTGCACGCCTTGTCCCGGCAGGCCGTACATCAAGTCCAGATTGAAACCGCCAAAGGTACGCGCTGCCAGTTCAGCGGCTGCGCGTGCCTCGGCCGCGCCATGTATGCGCCCAATTGATTCGAGTTTCTCGTCATTGAAGCTCTGGATACCCAGCGAAAGCCGGTTTACCCCGGCATCGCGGAAGTCCTGAAACCTGCCCGCTTCCATTGTGCCCGGATTGGCCTCCAAGGTGATCTCGGCCAGCGGATCCAGCGGGGTCAGCATGCGCACCGCGTCGAGGATGCGCGAGATGCCGGCAGGTGAGAACAGGCTCGGCGTGCCGCCGCCAAAAAACACGCTGTGGATCTTGCGCCCCCAGATATCTGGCAGTGCGGCTTCCAGATCCTCCCTCAGCGCATCAATGTATGCAGCTTCCGGAATCTTGCTGGCGGCATGAGAATTGAAATCGCAGTAAGGGCATTTGCGCATGCACCACGGGATGTGGATATAAAGCGCCAGCGGTGGCGGGGCCTTTAGACCGGGTGACCTGATTGAAGCCGGATTGATAACTGCTTGCACGATTGGTATTTGGAAGAAGGGCGAGAGTGCTGGAGTAAACCGTGGCA
>JBAWGM010000011.1:0-2132 GCA_049592895.1 Thiobacillaceae bacterium
TGGCCCGAGGCAGCCGACGCTGTGAGCAATCTCGCCAAGCCAGAACTCGCTTATGTTTCCCGCTACGCCGTGGGGCGCGATTATCACAAAGTCCTGCGCAACCGGTTGCAGCAACTGGCAGAAAAAATTGAATCGGAAATCGGCCCATTCGGCTATCGCGCGTTCACCGATTCCGCGCCGGTGATGGAAGTTGAACTCGCGACCAAATCAGGCCTGGGCTGGCGCGGCAAACATACGCTGCTCATCAACCAGGACGAAGGCTCATATTTCTTTCTCGGCGAAATCTACACCGATCTGCCGCTGCCCGTGGACGCAGGCTTGGGCGATCATTGCGGAAGCTGTTTTGCCTGCGCCGCCGCCTGTCCCACTGGCGCCATTGTCGGACCTTATCAAGTCGATGCGCGGCGCTGCATTTCCTACCTGACGATCGAACTCAAAGGCAGTATTCCACTTGAGTTGAGATCGCTGATGGGCAACCGCATCTACGGTTGCGATGATTGCCAGTTGGCCTGTCCGTGGAACCGCTTCGCGCAAACTACCGACTTGCCTGACTTTCAACCGCGCCATGAATTGGACAGCGCAACGCTGGTGGAATTGTTCGCATGGAGCGAGGAAGAATTCCTCAAGAGAACGGAAGGCTCAGCCGTACGTCGCATCGGCCATGAACGCTGGCTGCGGAATATTGCCGTGGCGCTGGGCAATGCACCTGCTTCAAATCAGTCGATCACGGCGTTGAAAGCCCGGCTGGCGCATCCCTCGTCCCTGGTGCGCGAGCATGTAGAATGGGCGCTTTCGCGCGTCTTCGTCTGATATGTCCGCACCCTCTTCCCCCATCGGCGTGTTCGATTCCGGCATCGGCGGCCTGACCGTTGTGCGCGCACTGATGGAGCGCCTGCCTTACGAAAACATTGTCTACTTCGGCGACACCGCCCGCGTCCCCTACGGGGTCAAATCGGTCGAAACCATTTCCCATTTCACCACCCAGATCGCGCAGTTTCTCCTGGAGAAGGAAGTCAAGCTGTTGATCATCGCCTGCAACACCATGGCCGCGGTCGCCGCCCAAACAGTACGCGATCTTTCTTCAGTGCCGGTGCTGGACGTCATTGACGCCGGCGCAGTTGCGGCAAAAGACGGCAAGCGCATCGGCGTGATCGGCACCCCCACAACGATCAACAGCAATGCCTACGCCCGCGCCATACACGAATACGCGCCCGAGTCGCGCATCCATTCCCAGGCCTGCGCGCTGTTCGTGCCGCTGGTCGAAGAAGGCTGGCTCGATCACGAGGTCACCCGCCTGACCGCGAAAGAATACTTGCGCTCGCTGCTGGCAGAGAAGATCGATACCCTGGTGCTGGGCTGCACCCACTATCCCTTGCTCAACCCGCTGCTGCAAGAGGTTGCGGGGAGCGGTGTGAGACTGGTCGATTCGGCCGAAGCCATGGCCGAGCAGGCTGCCGCCACGCTCGAAGAAAAAGGCCTCGCCAATCCCGGTCCAGCCCAGCCGCGTTATGACTTCTACGTCACCGATGTGCCACTACGCTTCCAGACCATAGGCGAACGATTCCTGGGGCGCAGCCTGAGCCATGTGCACGTCGTTAAGTGGTAGCGCAACGCGCCAATCAATCTGGACCAGGGAACCTGCACCCCGCTAAACAGTCAATATTTGCACCATCTGTTAGACTGATTCCTGTCCTCCTGCATTCCACCCGAGCAACCCCATGCCTTATCTCGAACAAACCGTTACCGATGTGCGTCCGTGGTCCTCGCGCACCTTCAGCCTCAAGCTGACTCGGCCTGAAAACTTTGATTTCGTCAACGGCGAGTTTGTCACCATCGGACTCAGGCAGGAGGGCAAGCTGGTTGCGCGGGCATACTCCATCGTGTCGACGCGTGACGATCCGCATCTGGAATTTCTGAGCATTCATGTGCCCGGCGGACCATTGACCAGTAAGCTGGCTCAGGTAAAGCCGGGTGATACGGTGTGGGTGAACAGCAAGGCGACCGGTTCGCTGACGCTGGATCACGTGCTGCCGGGTCGGCATCTGTACATGCTGGCGACGGGCACGGGGCTGGCGCCGTTCATGAGTCTGGTGCGTGATCCGCGAACCATGGACGCGTTCGAGAAAATCGTC
>JBAWGM010000012.1:0-5371 GCA_049592895.1 Thiobacillaceae bacterium
GCCTTCAGCATCCGGCAACGGGGACCCAGGCGGCGCCGTGCACCCTGCTGGAATCATCGTAGATAGACGCCGGAAGCCGCGCCTGGCTTGTAGATGTGCACCCAACGTTGGCCATTGGGCGTGACTATCAATGAATAAATGTCTCGCGGAGTCATGCCTAACAAGTATAGGACCTATTCGGCCAGGGACGGCTATCTGCCACACGCCAGGGCATGGTCGGTTCTGAACCCGCGCGCTGGCTTTGAGCATAGGTGGGGCGCAAGAGTGCATCGCAACGCTCGGTCGAATGTCCCTCCAGCAGGGTAAGCGGCGGCTGGTGAACATGCTCCATGCATGCCAAGCACTGTGCTATGAGATACCCCTTGGCATCTCCCAACGATCTGATTCTGTGCAACATAAAGCAACTGAATCGCCCTGATCAATCTAAAGGCGGACAAGTGGACCCCCGAGGGCAATCGCGTGCGTTCAACGCACGAAAGCCTTTCGCCCAGCAAACACCGACGAATCGCCGAGATATTCCTCAATGCGCATTAACTGGTTGTACTTCTCCACGCGCTCGCCCCGGCATGGCGCGCCAGTCTTGAGGTGGCCGGTGCCGAGGGCAACTGTAAGGTCGGCGATAAAGCTGTCCACGGTCTCGCCGCTCCGGTGAGACACCATTGCCCCCCAGTTGGCGCCGTAGGCAAGGTTCACGGCCGCCACGGTCTCGGTGAGCGAGCCGATCTGGTTGAGCTTGATCAGCACCGCGTTGGCGACATTCTCGTCGATGCCGCGCTGGATGCGCGTCACGTTGGTGACGAACAGATCATCGCCCACCAACTCGATCTTGTCGCCAAGATTCTCGTTGAGAATCTTCCAGCCTGCCCAGTCGTCCTCGGCCAGGCCGTCCTCCAGAACGACGATGGGAAAGCGCGCCACCCAGTCGGCATACATTGCCACCATCTCGGCGGCGTCCACCCTGCGGTTTTCGGTGCGCAGGTGATACAGGCCGTCCTCGAAAAATCCGCTGGAGGCTGGGTCCAGGGCGATGGCCACGTCCTCGCCGGGTCGATAGCCGGCGGCGACGATGGCCTGGACGATGAGTTCCAGCGCCTCGACGTTGCGCTTCAACGCCGGCGCGAAGCCGCCCTCGTCGCCCACGCCGGTGGAATGGCCGGCATCCTTTAATACCTTCTTCAGCGCATGATAGACCTCGGCGCCCCAACGCAGAGCCTCTGCGAAGTTGGACGCGCCAACCGGGGCGATCATGAATTCCTGCAAGTCGGTGCCCTGCCAGTTGGCGTGCACGCCGCCGTTCAGGATGTTAAACATGGGCACCGGCAGGCGGGACGCCGCCGCGCCGCCCAGGTAGCGGAATAGCGGCAGGTTGCAGGCATTCGCGGCGGCGCGGGCCACCGCCAGACTGACGCCCAGGATGGCATTGGCGCCCAACTTTTCCTTATGCGCCGTGCCGTCCAAGGCCAGCATGGCCCGGTCCACCGCGCCCTGGTCGAGGCCATCCATGCCTGTGACGGCCGCGCGAATCTCGCTGTTGACGTGGCCAACCGCCTTCCTCACGCCCTTGCCGCCATAGCGGGCCGAATCGCCATCGCGCAGTTCCAGCGCCTCGTGCACACCTGTGGAAGCGCCCGACGGCACGGCTGCGCGGCCGAAGGCACCGCCGTCGAAGGCGACCTCGACTTCAACGGTGGGATTGCCGCGTGAGTCGAGGATTTCGCGGGCGTGGATGGTCTGGATGCGGGTGCTCATTGTCTATACCTGACCTGAAGTCGATGAAAGGGTAGCGGCACATAGTCAATTATGCCACTGCCGTCCGGGCGAATGCGGCAGAGGAAGCTATGGCTCAGCGCCGGCGCTGTGGCTATCATGCCGCAGATATTTTCACCGGCACCGGAGCCGCGCGCCAAATATCTGCATTGTATTCGCGGACAGCGCGGTCTGACGAAAACTGCCCGCAGCGTGCAACGTTCAGGATGGACATGCGCGACCACTGCTCCGAATCTTCATATGCCTGGCTCACCCGGGCCTGGCAGTCAATGTAGTCCTGAAAGTCGGCGCACACCATAAAGGGATCGCTGCTCAGCAGATTGTCGGTCAGCGGTCGAAAGAGCCACTCATCGCCGCGCGAGAAAAGACCCGAGTTGATCAGGTCGATAACGCCTCGCAGGGTTTCGTTTTGGTGATAGATGTCCCTGGGGTGATAGCCCGCCGCCCAAGTCTCATTCACCTGCTGGGCGGTCTTGCCGAACAGGAAGAAGTTCTCCTGGCCAACGGCCGCCCGGATCTCCACGTTGGCGCGGTCCAGAGTGCCAATGGTAAGCGCGCCGTTCATGGCGAACTTCATGTTGCCAGTACCGGAGGCTTCCTTGCCTGAGGTTGAGATCTGCTCAGAGAGGTCAGCGGAGGGATATATGCGCTGGCCGGTCTTGACGTTAAAGTCTGGTACGAACACCACCTTAAGTACCTTGTTGACTCGGGGGTCACCGTTAATGACCTCGGCCACCGAGTTGATCAGCTTAATGATCAGCTTCGCCATTTGATAGCCGGGCGCGGCCTTTCCACCGAAGATGAAGGTGCGCGGCGTGATCTCAAGCGACGGGTCTTGCTTCAGACGAAGGTAGAGGCTGACGATGTGCAGCACGTTGAGGGGCTGGCGTTTGTATTCGTGGATGCGCTTGACCTGAATGTCGAAGAGCGTGTCGGAATCCAGCCTGATGCCGCAGCAGAGAAGGATATGATCTGCCAGGTGTTCCTTGGCCATGCGCTTGATAGCGCGCCAGTGGTCACGGAAGGCGCCGTCTCCGGCATAGGACTCCAGTCGGCGGAGCTTCTCCAGATCGCGTCGCCAGTCGCCGTCGACGATCTCGTCGAGCAGGGCAGCGAGCGGCGGGTTGGCCAGGGCGATGAAACGCCGCGGCGTCACTCCGTTGGTTTTGTTCTGAAACTTCTCCGGCCACAGGTCGTAAAAATCACTTAGCAAGGTCTGCTTGAGCAATCTGCTATGCAGTTCGGCGACGCCGTTGATGGCCATGCTGCCGACGCATGCCAGCTTGGCCATGTTCACGTAGGGCGGGGTTCCCTCCTCTATGATCGATAGCCGGCCGAGGCGCTCCCGGTCGCCGGGGTAACGCAGACGCAAGACGTCGAGAAAGCGGCCGTTGATCTCGTAGATGATCTCCAGGTGGCGTGGCAGCACGCTCTTGAAAAGTGGCAAGGGCCACTTCTCCAGTGCCTCCGGAAGCAGCGTGTGGTTGGTGTAGGCCATGGCGTTGGCCGTGATCTCCCAGGCCGGCTCCCACTCCATGCCATGCACATCGACCAGAAGTCGCATTAACTCGGCAACGGCGATGGTGGGATGTGTGTCGTTGAGCTGAACCGCGAACTTCTCGGCGAAGCGCTCCAGCGGCTGACCGGTGGCGAAGAGGATGCGCAGCATGTCCTGCAGCGCGCAAGTAACGAAGAAGTACTGCTGGATCAGGCGCAGGCGCTTGCCGCCTTCGGCCTCGTCGTTTGGATAGAGCACCTTGCTGATGTTTTCGGAACGGACCTTGCGCATCACCGCGCCAACGTAATCGCCCTGATTGAAGGCCTGGAAGTCGAACGACTCGCTCGCCTCGGCGCTCCAGAGGCGCAACAGATTCACCGTGTTGACCCCGTAGCCGGGGACCGGAGTGTCGTAGGCAACACCGCGAAACTGGTCCTCCGACAGCCAGCGCACACGTAGGCGCCCTTTTTCATCGTGGTACTGCTCGGTATACCCGCCGACCTTGACCTCGAACACGATGTTCGGCCGCCGCATTTCCCAGGGGTTGCCGAAGTGCAGCCAGGTGTCGGTGACTTCCGCCTGCCAGCCGTCTTTGATTACCTGGGCGAAGATTCCGTACTCGTAACGAATGCCATAGCAGGTCGCCGGAATCTGCAGGGTGGCGAGCGAATCCATGAAACACGCCGCCAGCCGGCCGAGACCGCCGTTGCCAAGACCGGGCTCCTGCTCTGACTCGATGATGCTGTCTACATCAAGGCCCAGTTCGGCCAGGGCCTTGCGGGTGTTTTCCATGATGCCCAGGTTGAGCAGGTTGTGGGCCAACTGCGGCCCGGGCAGGTATTCCGCGGACAGGTAGCAGACCGTTCGACAGTTGGCCTGCTTGTAGGTCTGCACCGTGTCCAGCCAGCGTTTCAGCAAGCGATCACGCAGGGTATAGGCGAGCGCGTTGTAGCGATCCTGGGCGGTGGCCACCTCCGGAGAGCGCCCCTGGATGTAGTACAGGTTGTCGAGAAAGGCCTGACGGATGGCCGCAATGGACAGGCCGGTACGGGTAGCTTCTGCGGGCTGCAGGATCTGCTCCAGGTTGCTGTCGCGTCTGTTCATGCCTTCTCCGAATACGGCCAGATCCAGCCATCCACCTCCGGTAGATCAATGCGGTGTTCGTTGCATGCCTGCCAGTAGCGATGAATCAGGTTCAGTTCATCGGCGCTCAAGGGAGTACCGGGCTGGAAGGTGCGTACGGAAGTATCCATGGGCAATCCTCATAGACGAAGGGCCGGGTATAACGCCCCAAAGGCCAAGTCAGCATTTTAGCCTAGGGAATCTGTGCAATCGACCGCACCCTATCCCTGTCCGCACGAAACCAACAACGCCGCAATCCGGTGCCAGTCCAACGCTCGCGGTGAGATCTGTTTCCGGGGAGATAGAGAAGAACGGCCAACCTGAGGGACGAAAGCATTCGAGTCAGGGCGGCCTACGCCTGGAGATCCATCCGACCGCCGTGGTGATCGACCGCGGCGAAGCCCATCGTCTGAAACCGCATTTCGTCAGCAACCCAGCGAATCGGATCATAGTCACCGTCGGAAATGACAGTCCTCCGGTGACGATCAGGCTCCAGCCAGGCTACGCGATCACGGGTTCCGGGGACGTGCACGTTGCTGGGCGTGGTCACCGGTGCATACTCCAATAGCGCTAACTATGCACCCCGCAACGCGCGTTGTGCCGTGCCGTTGGCACACTGGTCGCCAAGCACGATCAGCGACACGCCTCACCCAACTCCGGCGTCGGCACGTGCCGCCTTGAAACCAAGCGCGGATTATCGGCCCATGACAAGGCGGCCTTGGAAGCTCGATTGGCAGGTCAGAACCGAACGTTCTCGATGCGGCATTCGGCACGCCTGATTGATCTGCTCAGAAGATCTCCCCGAGGCGCCCAGGTCAGGTTGACTAATGCCGAACCAGTAAATCCCGAACGGGGTTAAATCCATAGGTGTCGTCCGGTGCCCGGTCTTCCTCGGCCTCCTTCAGTTCTTCGAAATCGACCGCGTGGTTCCAATAGATGTTCCAGCCACGCTGCTGATCTTCGAGCACTTCCGGATGTTCCTTA
>JBAWGM010000013.1:0-6228 GCA_049592895.1 Thiobacillaceae bacterium
GGGTCGGCTGATCGCCAAACTGCCGCCGGAATTGTTCCACCCCTCGTTGCAGGCGTTTTTTTGGTAGCATCCACCATGGCTGATCCTCCTGTTATCGAACGTGACTTCAGATACCACGATCTTAGCAAGCGAGGCTCTCAGCCAGCATTTCTTTGCGATGCCAGCAACACGCTGCGGGCTTAAGGTAGTGCCATGGGGGCCAGGGTCGAATAATCCAACCATGAACCGATGAACGAGCCCGCGTGCCCCCCATCCCGACTTCTCGCACTGGCTCCCCGCCATGTCCGCGCCCTATCCCATCGAACTGGCCGAGCGGCTGGTGCGCATGTTCAGCTTTGTCGGCGACACGGTGCTCGACCCCTTCATGGGCACTGGCACCACCAGCCTCGCCGCCGCCAAATGGGGGCGCAACAGCATGGGCGTGGAGGTGGACCCGCACACCTTCGACCTCGCCGCACGCCGAATCGAGCGCGAAACGCCGAGGCTGATCACGCACCGAGAGATCGTGCTGCATCGCAAAGGACGCTCCGACACGTGGTCATTGCGAGGAGCGTTCTCAGCCTTTAGACGCGAGCGCAGCGCGGCGGGACGCGGCAATCCAGAAATGCTTGGGCAAATCCAGAACCTGGATTGCTTCCCGCCACGGTCCCTTGGGGCTCGCGGCTGAAGGCAGAACCGCTCGCAATGACGAGTTGTGCCAATCCCACGCGCTGCACGCGGTCGGAACAGTCTACGCCACCTTCAGTGTCCCGATATTTTCGTAGCCGCCGCGCTGGGCCAGATCCCAGAGGTCAAGCGTCTGCTGCATGCGCAGCCAGATTTCCGGGCCATTGCCGAGAAGCTTCGCCAAGCGCATCGCCATATCCGGCGAAACTGCGCGCTTCTCGTGCAATAGGTCGGAAACCGTCAGCCTGGAAACTCCCAGCCGGTCGGCAAATTCCTTCTGGGTCATGCGCAGGGCCGGCAGCACGTCCTCGCGCAGGATCGCGCCAGGGTGAGTTGGGCGCCGCTTCGTATTGCGTAAAGATTTCGTCGCCATTAGTGATAATCCTCCAAGTTCACATCTGCCGCATCGTCGCCCTCGAAGCGGAACGTGATGCGCCAATTTCCCGACACGGTCATGGCCCATTCCCCTTTCCGGTTGCCCTTCAACGGGTGAAGGAAAAACCCCGGAATATCCAATTGCTCGACACTGCTCGCATCGTCCAGCAAGTCCAGAATGCGCGTGATGCGAGCGGCGTGTTGCGCCTGAATGCCACGGACATCGCCCTTTGAGAAGAAGCGCTCCATGCCTTTGTGCCGGAAATTCTTAATCATGGTTTGCAATGTATCATCGTTGATTACACCATGCAATCTATCGCATGGCTTCTCCAAATTGAATTCCGAAGGATGCGGCGCTGACGCGCGAGTTTGAGGCGGCCCTGCCGGCGATTCCGACCATGCCCTCGTGCCCATTGTCTGTAACAAGATCGCCAGCGCTGCCTGGATAGCCGCTGTGCGCTTGACCTCACGTTTCCGCGGCGATACGCTGTTTGCATGAACTATCTTGATCGTATTTCCATCGACCCGGCGGTGCGCAGCGGCAAACCTTGCATCCGTGGATTGCGGCACACCGTGTATGACATCCTTGAGTATCTGGCGTCAGGAATGTCGCAGGAAGAAATCCTGGCCGACTTTCCCGACCTGGCACCCGATGATATCCGCGCCGCCCTGGCCTTTGCTGCTGATCGCGAGCGTCGCCTTTTCTCGGCGCCCTCGTGAAGTTGCTGTTCGACGAGAATCTGTCGTTTCGATTGGTCCGGGACCTGGCGGATGTCTTCCCGGATTCGAAACATGTTCGGGACGTCGGGCTGCGTGGCGCAGCGGACCCCCCAGTTGATCCATTTACAATGGACACCTTGCCGACTCGAAGTCGTCGAAAGATATCGAACCTGCCGCTCCCAAGAACTAGCCACTGATCTCCGCCATGCCCCTCTTCTCCGACAAACCCGCCCCGTCCCCCAGTGTCGTCCTCAAGTCCAGCGCTCCACTTACCAAGGACCAGAAGGCCTTTAACAACCTGATCAAGAGGATCGAAGCCAGGCGGGCCAGGCTGGCCGACTGGGACACGGCCATACCGCTGTTCAAGCAAAAATACGTCAGCGATCTGCTGCCGCTTGAGGAGCAGGAAATGGATCTGCAATTCCGGCTCGCCCAGGCGCTCGATTCGGCGCACCAACAGAAAGGCCTGACCAAGGGTGAGCGCCGCAAGCTGGCGGTCATGATCGTGGATTTGGCCGAACAAGTGCTCGAACACAGAGAGCATGGCGAACTGAAGGCGCTGTACAACAAGCATGCCCAGTCCGATTTCGACGCCGAGGACGCCGCCCGACTGGATGGCATGAAATCCATGCTGGAGGACATCCTGGGCGTGGACCTGGGCGAGGATGCGGACATGCGCTCGGCAGAGGATGTCCTGAAGCGGGTGGAATCCCAGTACTCGGCTCAGCAGGAGGAGTGGGAGGCCAAGCAGGCAAGGCGCAAGAAATCCGCCAAGCAGCAGGCTCAGGAAGCGCGGCTGGAGGCGGAAGAAAAACAGATCAGCCAGTCCATTCGGGAGGTGTATCGCAAGCTGGCCAGCTCCCTGCACCCGGACCGGGAACCGGACCCGGCCGAGAAGCAGCGCAAGACCGAACTGATGCAGCACGCCAATGAAGCCTACGAAAAAGGCAATTTGCTGCAACTCCTGGAGTTGCAACTGCAACTGGAACACATCGACCAGGCCCATCTGGCCGCAATCGGGCCGGAGCGGCTCAAGCACTACCTCAAGATACTCCGGGACCAATTGAGCGAACTGGACATGGAGATCCAGCACGTCGAAGCCGAGTTCGCCGCCGAGTTCGGCCTGACGCCTTTCGCAAAGCACGATCCGAAAGGCCTCATGCCCATGCTGAAGGCAGACATGGCCGCCTGCGAGGTCAACCTTGCCCAGCTTCGCCAATATCTGGAGGAAGCCTCCGACTTGAAGCAGCTCAAGGCCTGGCTGAAGACGATCACGCTCCAGCGCGAGCCCGCGCATGATTTCGACTTGCCGTTCTGAGCAGCCAGTGGCTTATACGCCAAATGAGATTCCGCAAGCCCTTTGGAGGAATAGGCTCAGGCGCGATTTGACTCAGTTACACGCCAGTTGCCGGAAACCCCCACACTTATGCACACCGAAACGATCCCCGTCCGCATCACCCGAACTGGCCAGATCCTGGACGTAGTGGTGTTCGAGAAGTGCGCCAGTCACATCACTGATGAGTCTTTCCTGGCACGGAATTCGCACCATCCCGATGACAAGCTGTTGGGGGAGCACACGATGATGAAATTTCGAAACACGCTGCCGCACGTCGCGCACGGCGATATCGAGCGGTCGGAATTGCTGGACATCCTGGACAGGGTTGTCGAGGCCAAGTGTGGATTGTCGGAGATCTATCAGTTGCTGGATAATGCCACGACCATGTCGGAAATACGCGCGCGCTTTGCTCGATGGCAAGCTGGCCAGCGTGTGCGAACACGCAAAGACCCGTCGTAACAATCAAGGAATCAAGCCGGCTGGCGATCGGCCCGGACCCTGCACCATGCGACTTCTGCCCGCCCTGCTCGTCCTCGCCGTCGCTGCCGGCTCGTGGAATTACCTTTCCACGCGCCCCGTCAGTCATGCGGCCGGGCCCATCGCACCGCAAGCGCCGGTGCAGGTCAATCGCTCCGGCATGCCGGCCTTTTCGGCGGCAGGCTACCGGATCAAGCCCGTCGCGGACTTTTCTCTCCAGGCCCGGGTGCTCTCGACAAAACGCTACTACCTGGGGCGCGCAGCGGCGCTCGCGCCGATTGATCTCGCACTCGGCTGGGGGCCGATGTCGGACAACGCGGTGTTGGGACGATTGGACATCAGCCAGGGCGATCGCTTCTATTTCTATCGCTGGACGGGCCGGCCACCGATCGCTCGGGCGGAAATCATCGTGCACAGCGCGAACATGCACATGATTCCTGCCGATGAAGAAATCAGAAAGCGCCTGGAACGGGTACGCGTGGGCCAGGTCGTCGCCCTGAAGGGTTTTCTGGTGGACGCACAGGCGCCCGATGGCTCGCACTGGAACAGTTCCATGGTCCGTACTGATTCCGGCAGGGGCGCGTGCGAACTCGTGTGGGTGAAAGACATCAGTGTCCGCTGAAGCGGACGCTCGATCATATCGCACCGGGTTCCAGCAAATCTGAACCGGCGTCGCCCGCACGTCCATACGCCGCCATCCGGCGCGCCACCCCATCGAATTGGCCGAGTGGCTGGTTCGCATGTTCAGCTTTGTCGACGACACGGTGCCGGACCCGTTCATGGGCACCGTCACCACCAGCCTCGCCGCGCGCAGGATCGAGCGCGAGACGCCGAAGCTGATCACGCGGAGCAGTGTCAGCCTGCACCGTCCTCTAGCCCTTCTGTTAGACTCGTTACATGAAGTTCTCCCGTTATTTCGAGACCATGCGTCAGCGCTCCGACCGCGCGACAATTCAGTTGGAATGGATCGAGAGAACGGTGAAGGCGCCGATCAAGGAGGCAGTCCAATCCGATGGGCGCATTCGGCGGTGGGCCCCCATCGCCGAGGCCGAGGGAAGGTATCTGCGCGTGATCCTGCTCCCGGACGGCGAAACTGTGCACAACGCGTTTTTTGATCGAGGATTCGAGCCATGAAGATCAAATATTTTCAAGATACGGATACGTTGTATATCGAGTTCCGTCCCGGCGAGGTTGCGGAGACAAAGGATCTCGACGAGGTTACGCTTCTCGATCTTGATGCGCACGGCAACATCTGCGCTATGACGATCGAACATGCCAGTACCCGCGCCGACATTCCCCACTTCTCTTTCGAGCAGGTTGCCGCCTGACAAGTTATGAGAGCCGTACCACGCCCCAAAGGCAGGTGGCTTAAGCTTCCTCTCCGGGCCGTCGAGGCCGGGTGGATAGATTGGGGAAAGTGGGGGCGAGCGTGTTTGCGCACGTGGCGCCGAGAGCAGTTTCTTGGCGCCGATCGTGTAAGTTTGCGAGCCGTCCGATTCTGCCATTCGGCAGAGGATTTCCCCGAAGGGGCGGCATCGCCGTCCTCATTACCATGGCATTGGGCGAAGGCATGCACGGCGTGAAGTCGAGCTGACTCGGATGACAACGACAGTCGGATGAAAATACTCTTCTCCCTGATCGAGTCCCCCTTCCCTCCCGATTTCCGTGCCTTGTATCAGGAACTGGGCATCGTGGAGGAGCGCTTCAGCGCCGCCCGCAACCTGCACCGAGCCCTGCAAAAACAGCCGCCGGACTTTTTCGTGGGCGAATTCGTCTATGGCTGGGGCAACAACTACGCCGGGGCAAACGTCTCGAATCTGGACGTCAGCCTGAGAACCCTGCAGTGTGTTGCGCCACTGGCGAAGATGATCGTGTTCATGCATCCCCGCGAAGAAGCCCACATCGGCAGGCTGCTGGAATTGTTTACCATCCATGTCGTGCTGAAATACCCGGTCACCGAGGAACAGATGCGGGTCGCATTGCAAACCACGACGCAAGCCAGCGATAATTCAAAGGCGCCCGACTCGATCAGTTCCTTCACCAACCCATGAGCAAACCCTTCGCCGCGGTGACCCATCACTCACCGGGGCACCCCCCAGATGCAAACTGAAAGAATCCCCGTCCGCGTCACCCAGACCGGCCAGATGATGGACGTGGTGGTGTTCGAGACGCGCGCCAGTCACATCACCGTGGTGATCGGCGAATGCATGCACACCGGGGGCCACTCAAAGGGGCCTGACCCCGTCGATTTCTAATGGAGATGACCTCTTGGATACTTACGATCAAGTTGGCTCGGCCTTAGCTACTAACGCTGACCTCATACGTGGCCTCGCCATTTATGGAAGTGCATTGGGCGCTTTTGTAAGTGCCATTTGGGCCCTCCTTACTTTCCGCAAGAATAATCGGATCAAATCAATTGAACTCCTAATCTCGCTTGAGGTTCAATTCAATGGAGGTAATTGCAAAACCCGCCATGCAGGCTGAATTATTGCTGTGAGAAGGGAGGTTGGGCGCCGCCATTGCTGGCAAGATGCGAGTTCTCAAGACACGTATCGGACGCCCAAGATGGATGCTACACAACGCGCTGGACTGCTGCAACGCTGGCAGGTGGTACAGGAAGAACTGATCCCCGGACCGGGTAAGGAAATTGAAGG
>JBAWGM010000014.1:0-10324 GCA_049592895.1 Thiobacillaceae bacterium
GTGGCGGGCCTGCTGTTGGGCGCGCGCAACCTGATCCCGGCGATCAACTTCACCGGCAGCATAAGCGGCACGGACGAGGAAATGCACAAGGCGGTCGAGGCGGGCAAGAAGAATTTTGCCGGCATCGAACTGCCCGGCCGCACCCTGGGCCTGATCGGGCTGGGCGCGATCGGGTCCATGGTCGCGGATGTCGCCATCAGGATGGGCATGAACGTCATCGGCTTCGATCCGGCGATCACCGTGGACGCGGCCTGGCGCCTGCCATCCAGCGTCAAGAAGGCGGGTTCGGTGGAAGAGGTGGTAAGGAACGCCGATTTCATTTCCCTGCATGTGCCGCTGATCGATGCGACCCGCAACCTGATCAACACCCAGCGCGTGGCGCTGATGAAGCCAGGTGCGGTGCTGCTGAATTTCGCCCGCGAGGGGGTGGTCGACAATGCCGCCGTGGTCGCGGCGCTGGACGAGAAACGGATGCGCGCCTACATCTGCGATTTCCCCGCCAATGCCCTGAAAGGCCGGGCCGATGTGGTGACGCTGCCGCACCTGGGCGCCTCCACCGAAGAGGCCGAAGAGAATTGCGCGGTCATGGTGGCGGAGCAGGTATCGGATTATCTGGAAAACGGCAATATTCTCAACTCGGTCAATTTCCCCAATGTCCATTTGGATCGGGAATCGGGTTTCCGGGTCGCCATCGCAAATGCCAACGTGCCCAACATGCTGGGGCAGATTTCCACTGCCATGGCCGCGGCAGAGCTAAACATCCACAACATGGTGAACATGTCCAAAGGCGGCATGGCCTACACCCTGGTAGATGTGGACAGCGCCGTCGCCGATGCCGTGCTCGACAAGATTCGCGCCATCAACGGCGTGCTCAATGTCCGCTATCTGCCTGCATGAGTGACGAACTCTTCCGCTTGCGCGCCCAGATCGATGCCATAGATGGCCAGCTACTCAAGCTGCTGTCGGAACGGGCCGGTCTGGCGCAGGCGGTTGGGCAATTGAAGAATGGCGAGGGCATATACCGCGCGGAGCGCGAAGCCCAAGTGGTGCGCCGCATGCGCGATGCCAATCCGGGACCGCTGTCCAGCGATACCGTCGAGCGCTTGTTCCGCGAGATCATTTCAGCCTGCCGCGACCTTGAACAGCCTCTGCGCATTGCCTACCTGGGCCCGCAAGGCACCTTCAGCCAGGCGGCGGTGCACAAGCATTTCGGCCATGCCGTCGGCGACCTGCCTTGTACCACGATAGACGAGGCATTTCGTTCGGTGGAAACCGGCAAGGCCGATTACTGCGTGGTACCCGTGGAGAACTCCACCGAAGGCGCGGTGTCTCGCACCCTTGATTTGATCGTCGGATCACCGCTCAAGGTGGGTGGCGAAGTCTATCTGCCCATTCACCAGAACCTGCTGCGTAAGCTCCCCGCGCCCGGCGGGAAAGGAACAGGGGCTGAGGTCGCGGCGTCGGATGCGGCGCAGATGCCTCAATTGAAGGGCGTCACCCGGGTCTATGGTCATGCCCAGTCGCTGGGCCAATGCCAGAATTGGCTGAACAAGCATTTGCCCAATGCGCAGCGCGTGTCGGTCATCAGCAACTCGGAAGGGGCCCGCCTTGCTGCGCAGGATGCGGATTCGGTTGCGTTGGCGGGCGAGGCTGCGGCGGAGATCTACGGCTTGACGATCATTGCGCCCCGCATCGAGGACGAACCCAACAACACCACCCGTTTTTTGGTGCTGTCCTGCCGGGATACATCCCCTTCGGGCAAGGACAAGACTGCGCTCGTGCTGTCGATTCGAAACCGGCCGGGTGCATTGGTGGAACTGCTCAAGCCGTTCGCGGCGGCGGGCGTGTCGCTCACCAAGCTGGAATCGCGGCCCGCCCGGCAGGGCAACTGGGAATACCTGTTTTTTGTCGATTGCGAAGGCCACCGTCAGGACGCCAAAGTTGCGGCTGTGCTGGCCGAGGTGTCGGCCCAGGCGGCGATGTTGAAAGTGCTGGGCTCTTATCCGTCGGCTGCCAGTTCCTGACACACCATGTTTTGCGATCCCTGCGAACGGGCCCCGGCCAATATCCGCGCCATCGCCCCCTATCAGCCGGGCAAGCCCATTTCTGAACTCGCGCGCGATTTTGGGCTGCCAGAACAAACCATCATCAAGTTGGCATCCAACGAGAACCCTCTGGGTGCGAGTCCCAAAGGACTGGCCGCGGCCGAAGCCTCGCTTGCCGACATCGCCCGCTATCCGGACGGCAGCGGCTTTGAGTTGAAAGCCGCATTGAGCGGCAAGTTCGGCATCGAGGCTGGCCGGATCGTGCTGGGCAATGGCTCCAATGACGTGCTGGAACTGGCGGCCCGGGCGTTTCTCGCGCCCGGAACATCTGCGGTGTATTCGCAGCATGCCTTCGCCGTCTATGCGCTGGCGGTGCAGGCGTCGGGCGCCACCGGCATTGAGACACGGGCCAGGGATTATGGGCATGACCTGAGTGCGATGGCTGCCGCGGTGCGGGATAACACTCAGGTGGTGTTCATCGCCAATCCCAACAATCCCACCGGCACGCTATTGCCCAACGCGGACCTCGAAGGGTTCTTGAATGAAGTCCCGCGCCATGTGGTGGTCGTGCTGGATGAAGCTTACGGCGAATACCTGCCGCCGGAAAAACAGTCGCGGGCGCTGCAATGGCTGGAACAGTTTTCCAATCTGGTCGTGACCCGAACCTTTTCCAAGGCCTATGGCCTGGCCGGCTTGCGCGTGGGCTATGCGCTGACCAGTGGGGGAATTGCCGATCTGTTGAACCGGGTGCGTCAACCGTTCAATGTCACCAGTCCGGCCCTGGCCGCTGCCGCCGCAGCCCTGGATGACAGCGAGTTTGTGGCGCGCAGCTACGCGCTGAACCAGTTGGGCATGAAGCAATTTGTCCAGGGCTTCGACAAGCTTGGGCTGGAACCCATTCCTTCCGCCGGTAATTTCATCAGCGTCAGGGTTGGACCGGCGCAGGAGGTGTTTCAGGCCTTGCTGAGCAAGGGCGTGATAGTGCGGCCGGTGGCCAACTATGGTATGCCCGAGCACCTGCGCATCAGCATCGGCCTGGCGCAGGAGAATGCCAAGTGTCTGCTGGCGCTTGAAGAGGCTTTAAGAGAATGCCGTTGATCGAACGTCTGGCAGTGGTCGGCACCGGCCTTATCGGTGGTTCGTTCGCGCTTGCCCTGAAGCAGGCCGGGCAGGTCGGAAGCGTGGTGGGTGCAGGGCGCAGCGACGGAAATCTGCAAACCGCCAAGGCGCGCGGTATCTTGGACCAGATTGCAGCCAGTGCGGCCGAAGCGGTGACTGGTGCCGATTTTGTTCTGCTTGCCGTCCCGGTCGGCCAAATGGAGGACGTGATGCAAGCCATCGCGCCGGCGCTTGCGCCGGATGTCGTTATCTCCGATGTGGGGAGTACCAAGCAGGATGTGGTAGCCATGGCTCGTACCTATCTGACGGACAGCCTTGGCCGTTTTGTCCCCGGCCATCCCATTGCGGGCGCGGAAACATCTGGCGCCGGAGCGGCACGTGCCGATCTTTTCGGCGGCAGGAACGTGGTGTTGACACCGTTGCCGGACACCAATTTCAAGGCGTTGGTGAAAACCCAGTCGGCCTGGCAGGCCTGCGGCGCAAAGGTGAGCCTCATGCAGGCCGGCCAGCACGACCGCATTTTTGCCGCGGTGAGCCACCTGCCTCACCTGCTGGCGTATGCGCTGGTGGATATGCTGGCCGCCCGGGCCGACAGCGACCTGCTTTTCAACTTTGCCGCCAGCGGATTTCGTGACTTCACCCGCATCGCGGCCAGCAGCCCGGAAATGTGGCGCGACATTGCCTTGGCCAACAAGCATGCCTTGCAGGATGAACTCGATGCCTATGAGGCCAAGCTGGAGGAACTGAAAGCAGCCCTAAGCGCCGAAGATGGGGATGCATTGATCAAGATCTT
Organism: Thiobacillaceae bacterium; assembly: GCA_049592895.1. GTDB lineage: Bacteria > Pseudomonadota > Gammaproteobacteria > Burkholderiales > Thiobacillaceae > DASQBT01. The sequence continues at coordinate 3,958 of JBAWGM010000014.1, forward strand.
TTCCCGCGCCCGGCAAGCACGCTCTGCCTTGAGAGAGATCCAATGATGAAAGAATATCTGGACTTGCAGCCTGCGAAAGGGGCGCGCGGCACGGTCAGGCTGCCGGGCTCCAAAAGCATTTCCAACCGGGTCCTGTTGCTGTCCGCGCTCGCTGCGGGTACGACCGAGGTCAAGGATCTGCTCGATTCGGATGACACGCGGGTGATGCTGGAAGCCCTCTGTGCGCTGGGCGTGGGGGTCGAGCGCCACTTTGATTCCGGCGATTATGCGATCAGCGGCGTGGGCGGGGCCTTCCCGGTCAAGCATGCAGAGCTGTATCTCGGCAATGCGGGCACGGCCTTTCGCTCGCTGACCGCGGCCTGCGCGCTGTCGGGGGGTGAGTATCAGTTATCCGGCGTGGCTCGCATGCACGAACGGCCGATAGGCGATCTGGTGGATGCACTGAGACAACTGGGCGCACAGATCGACTACCTGGGCAATGAGGGATTCCCACCTCTGGCCATCAGGCCGGGCCAGACTGCCAGGGCGCCGGAAGTGTCGGTGAAAGGCAATGTGTCCAGCCAGTATCTGACCGGACTCTTGCTGTCGGCGCCCCTGCTGGAACGGGAAGTAAGCATAAGGGTGGAGGGTGAGCTCATTTCCAAACCCTATATCGGTATTACGCTCGGCCTGATGGAACGCTATGGCGTCAAGGTGCAGCGCGAAGACTGGCAGCGTTTTACGGTTCGTGCGACGTCTTATAAGAGCCCCGGCACAATCCATGTTGAAGGCGATGCCTCGTCGGCCTCATATTTCCTCGCAGCTGGTGCTATTGGCCATGGTCCCGTGCGCGTGGAAGGCGTGGGGCGCAGCAGCCTGCAAGGCGATGTGCAGTTCGCCGCCGCGCTGGCGCGCATGGGCGTGGAAGTGAGCTTCGGCCCCAACTGGATCGAATCCCGGCTGGGTTGTTCGGACCGGCTGCATGCCCTGGAACTGGACTGCAACCACATTCCCGATGCGGCCATGACCCTGGCTGTGCTGGCCCTGTTTGCCGACGGCACCACCACGCTCACCAACATCGGCTCCTGGCGGGTGAAGGAAACCGACCGCATAACAGCCATGGCCACCGAGTTGCGCAAGTTTGGCGCGACCGTGGAAGAAGGCGCCGACTATCTTCGCATCATCCCCCCTCACGCCTCACGCCTCACGCCTCACGTCGCCGTTGATACTTATGATGATCACCGCATGGCCATGTGTTTTTCGCTGCTTGCTCTGGGCGGGGTGCCAGTGCGCATCAACGATCCCGGTTGCGTCAACAAGACCTTTCCGGATTATTTTCACGCCTTTTCTTCCATCCTCAACTGAATGCCAACTCCGGTCATCACCATTGATGGACCTTCCGCTTCGGGCAAAGGCACGGTGGCCGAACGGGTTGCCAGTCGCTTGAATTTTCATTACCTGGATAGCGGCGCACTGTATCGGCTGACCGCCCTGGCGGCGATGAAAGCCTGCGTAGAACTGAATGACGAAACCGCGCTGGCCGGCCTGGCGGGCAAACTGCCGGCCCGTTTCGAGGCCGGCCGGATATGGCTAAACGATGAGCACGTGACGGAAACCATCCGTAGTGAATCGGTCGGCGAAGGAGCGTCAAGAGTGGCAGTGCTGCCCCGGGTGCGCGAGGCGCTGTTGGATCGCCAGCGCGCGTATCGCAAGGCTCCGGGCCTGGTGGCGGATGGGCGGGATATGGGCTCCGTGGTGTTTCCTGATGCGCAGGCCAAGGTATTCCTGACGGCAAGCGCGGAAGTCCGCGCGCAGAGGCGATATAAGCAGTTGATCGAAAAAGGATTCTCTGCTAATCTTGCCGCCCTTGTCCAGGAAATGCGGGCAAGGGACGAGCGCGATGCGGTTCGCCCAGTGGCGCCTCTCAGGCCTGCACCGGGCGCGTTGCTGCTGGATTCCACCGGCATGTCGATCGATGATGCCGTGGATGCCGTGCTGGAGCATTACCGCAATACGTCCAGATGATTTTTTGGCGCCGGCCCAGAAGGCCGGCAATGTGCAACCAACCCCGTCCGCCCGGACGGAACTGAAGGTCCCTATGTCTGCTGCAACCCAAATCTCCTCCGCGCCCATGGAAAGCATGGACAGTTTTGCCGCCCTGTTCGAGGAATCGCTCTCCCGTCAGGAAATGCGCCAAGGCGAAGTCATCACTGCGGAAGTCATCTCCATTGATGACAATTTCGTGATCGTCAACGCTGGACTCAAATCCGAGAGCCTGATTGCACGGGAAGAGTTTCTCAATGACCGGGGCGAGCTTGAAGTCAAACCTGGCGACTTTGTCCAGGTCGCCATCGAATCCCTGGAAGACGGCTTTGGCTCCACCAAGCTGTCGCGCGACCGCGCCAAGCGCTTGTCGGCATGGCTGGACCTGGAAGCGGCGATGAACGAAGGCCGCATCGTGAGCGGCCTGGTGCAGGGGCGGGTCAAGGGCGGCCTGACCGTCCTGATGAATGGACTGCGCGCCTTCCTGCCAGGCTCGCTGGTGGATATGCGCCCGATCAAGGACACCGCGCCCTTCGAAGGCAAGGAGATGGAGTTCAAGGTCATCAAGCTGGATCGCAAGCGCAACAACGTGGTGGTTTCCCGTCGCGCCGTGCTGGAGGCATCCATGGGCGCCGATCGCCAGGCGCTGCTCGACAACCTGAAGGAAGGCCAGGTAATCAAAGGGGTGGTCAAGAACATCACCGATTACGGCGCGTTTGTGGATCTGGGCGGAATCGACGGCCTGCTGCATATCACCGACATGGCCTGGCGGCGAGTCAAGCATCCGTCGGAAGTGGTGCAGGTCGGTCAGGAAGTCGAAGCCAAGATACTCAAGTTCGACCAGGAAAAGAACCGCGTATCCCTCGGCCTCAAGCAGTTGGGCGACGATCCCTGGGTCGGGATTGGCCGCCGTTACCCGCAGGGTACCCGCATGTTCGGCAAGGTCGCCAACCTGACCGATTACGGCTGCTTCGTCGAAATTGAACCGGGTATCGAAGGCCTGGTGCATGTGTCCGAGATGGACTGGACCAACAAGAACGTCAACCCTTCCAAGGTGGTTGCACTGGGCGACGAAGTGGAAGTGATGGTGCTGGATATCGATGAAGACAAGCGCCGCATCTCCCTGGGCATGAAGCAGTGCAAGCCCAATCCCTGGGAAGAGTTCTCGATGAATTACAAGAAGGGCGACAAGGTCAAGGGCGCGATCAAGTCGATCACCGACTTCGGCGTGTTCATCGGCCTGAACGGCGGCATCGACGGACTGGTGCACCTTTCCGACCTGTCCTGGAATGTTCCCGGCGAAGAAGCGGTGCGCAATTTCCGCAAGGGCCAGGATCTGGAAGCCGTGGTGCTGGGCATCGACATGGAGCGCGAGCGGATTTCCCTCGGCATCAAGCAGCTTGAAGGCGATCCCTTCAACTCCTTTGTCGGCACCCACGAAAAGGGCAGCATCGTGAAGGGCACGGTCAAGTCGCTCGACGCCAAGGGCGCGGTGATCGATCTGGGCGCCGACATGGAAGGCTACCTGCGGGCGTCTGAAGTATCGCGTGACCGGGTTGAAGATATGCGCACCCATCTGAAGGAAGGCGACCAGGTCGAGGCCATGGTGATCAATGTGGACCGCAAGAATCGCCAGATCAACCTCTCCATCAAGGCCAAGGACAGCGCTGAACAGGATGTCGCGATGAAGAAGTTATCGGCCGAATCTTCCGCAGCGGCGAGCGGCGCTACCAACCTGGGCGCACTGCTCAAGGCCAAACTCGACAACAAGGGCGGCGACCAGCAGTAGTCATCCATGACCAAGTCCGAACTGATCGCCAAGCTTTCCATCCGTTACCCGCAGTTTGCGGGGGCGGATGCCGAACTGGCGGTCAAGACCATACTGGATGCGATGACCAAGTCCCTGGGGACCGGGGCCCGAATCGAGATCCGCGGCTTCGGCAGCTTCAGCCTTAACTACCGGCCTGCGCGCCAGGGCCGCAATCCCAAATCGGGCGACAAGGTGTTCGTGGCGGCCAAGTATGTGCCCCACTTCAAGGCCGGCAAGGAGCTGCGCGAGCGGGTGGATTACCACCCGTAATTTTTCCGGATTGGTTGCCTGAGAGCCCGCTTAGCTTACGCCGAAGCGGGCTTTTGTTTGGGGCTCTCAGGCGCCCGCAGCCTTTGCGCGCGCTGCCGATTCAGCAAGCTGACGATCCACTGCATCCTGATCCCAGGTTTCGCTCACCCAGCCGGCCAGGTTTTCCAGAGCAATCCCGCCGAGTGCATCGATCCAGGAAGCTGACTCGTTGAGGGCGGGAATGTAGTGGAAGGATTTCCCGCCCGCGCTGAGGAAGCTGTCGCGCCCTTCCATGGCGATTTCCTCCAGGGTTTCCAGGCAGTCGGCAACAAAGCCGGGGCAGACGACGTCCACGCGTTGGGTTCCCGCCATGCCCAGTTCTTCCAGAGTCTTGTCGGTGTAGGGTTTAAGCCACTCGGCCTTGCCGAAGCGGGACTGAAAGGTGAGCCGGAATTGCTCTTTCGGCCAGCCCAGTCGTTCCATTAGCAGGCGTCCAGTCTTCTGGCATTCGCAATGGTAGGGGTCGCCCTTGTCCAGGGTGTAGCGGGGCAGGCCGTGAAAGCTCATGACCAGCATGTCCGGGCGGCCCTCGCGCTGCCAGTAGTCGCGGATATTGGCGGCCAGCGCGTTGACGTAAGCAGGGTGATCGTGAAAATGCTTGATCGTGCGCAGCGCGGGCTGGTTGCGGACGCGCGCCAGATGTTGGGCAACGGCATCAATGGCGGTCCCGGTGGATGACGCGGCATACTGGGGATAGAGGGGCAGGATCAGGATACGGTCGCAGCCGAAGGATTTCAGCTTGTCCAGTCCGTCGGCGATGGAAGGCTGGCCGTAGCGCATGGCGTATTCAAGCTTGAGAGGCGACTTGATTCGCTCGCCCAGCCAACCTTTGAGAAGCTTGAGCTGTTTTTCGGTGTGGACTTTCAACGGCGAGCCTTCCGGCGTCCAGATGGAAGCATATTTCCTGGCCGACTTCTTGGGCCGCAGATTGAGGACCACGCCGTTCAGGATCATCCACCAGAGTGCCTTGGGGATTTCCACTACGCGCGGGTCGGAAAGGAATTCCTTCAGATAGGTGCGAAGCGCGGCGGGCGTGGGTGCGTCAGGGGTGCCCAGATTGACCAGCAGAATGCCGGTGCGGGCCAGGCTATCGTGCTTGAATTCGGGTTCCTGCAAATAGCTCATTGAGGGCGGCTTTAGCGTCTAGTGTTGGGAAAGGGCGTTGGACAGCAGGCGGGCCGTGATGTCGACGATGGGAATGACCCGCTCGTAAGCCATGCGCGTGGGGCCCACCACGCCGAGCGTGCCGACCACCTGCCCATCGACTTCATAGCGGGCGGTCACCATGCTGCACTCATCCAGCGGCAGCAGTTCGGAATCCCCTCCGATGAATATCTGCACACCCTGGGCGGAACGGGACTGCTCCAGCAGCTGCAGCAAGGTGGTCTTTTGCTCGAATGCATCAAACAGTTTGCGCAGGTTATGTACATTGGCCGAAAGATCTTCCACGTTGAGCAGGTTGCGGCTGCCCGAGACCACCACCGGATCCCTGCCGGATTCCAGCGCTTCGCTGCCGGCATCCACGGCGGCTGAGAGCAGGCGGGTCATATCGTCGCGCAGTCTGCCCAATTCCTCTTTAAGCTTGAGTTTGACCTGCTCAAAGGTCAGGCCGGCAAAGTGATGGTTGAAGTAATTGCCGGACTCAATGAGTTGACTCTGGCTGTAGGAACGGTCGGTCACCAATACGCGGTTCTCCACTTCGCCTTCCTGGGTGACGATGATAAGCAGCACCCGCTTGTCTGACAGGCTCAGGAATTCAACCTGCCTGAAGGCGGGGTTGCGCCTTGGTACCAGCACCAGGCCGGCAAATTGAGTCAGTTCGGACAAGAGATTGGACGCCGAGGCGATGAGCTTTTGCGGATCATTGGGCGCCAACTGATGTTCCATCTGGCTGCGGGCGATGCTTTCCAGCGGGCGCACGGTCAGCAGGCGGTCAACGAAGAACCGGTAGCCTCTGGGCGTCGGTATCCGGCCCGCCGAGGTGTGCGGGCTGATGACGAAGCCGAGGTCCTCAAGATCGGCCATGATGTTGCGTATGCTGGCCGGTGACAGATCAAGCCCGGAATGCTTGGACAGGGTGCGCGAGCCCACTGGCTCACCCTCGGTGATGTAGCGTTCAACCAGGGTTTTCAGCAGGATGCGGGCGCGGTCGGTTAGCATAGTTTCATTCTAATACGGCCCGTATAATTCACAGCATGAACACGCCATTTAGGACCGTTGCCCTGG
>JBAWGM010000015.1:0-16815 GCA_049592895.1 Thiobacillaceae bacterium
GCTCAATCTCAAGCAGGACAATTTCCACGGTGATTGGAACTACACGGTCCTGCCAGCGCGAAAGAAGACTTAATCATGTTATTGTTGCGCGATTCCTTAAAGACTAGCCTTGGAAACCGTTGGCCTCGACCAGAGGTTGCCCGACACATATCAAATGCGCCATGCCTCCTCTATCCGAGCCAAATAACCGGCAGTCGTCGGCAGCAGACAAAATTTCCAATGCAAAACAGCTTTCTTCAGTACGGCTTCCGGATGCGTCGCGGGTTGGCGACAAATCGCATGCCCGATCCTGCGACGGTATGAACTCCCAGTTGAAAAAATTCGCCCAATTGACGGTTTTCATTCCAAGAAATTCTAGCTGGCACGGTCATCGCTGGCGCTCACTTGACTGCGTTCGCATTGCTGTTGCTTCTGATCAACGGTGCAATAGAAGCCAGCGTCCGCAGCGAGGCTGCTTCGGTGCTTGCGAGCAGATCAGTGATGGCCGGTTGGGGCGCTGAAAAAGAGCGTCCAGACGTTACAAAACCGGCGGTTGCGCCTCCATGGGCGCGTCGCGCGTCTAGTTTGAACGTGCACCGTCGACCCGAGGAGGGCGAATAGCTTAGTAACCGACAAAGGAGTGTGAACCATGAAAATTAATCAGAGATTTCTTGCTGGAGCCATGCTGATCGGGTTAGGCAGCTTCGGCGGCCTGGGCAGCGCAGTGGCGAACGAGGGCTACTACTCCCAAGGCGAAGCCATGTATGGCTGGCAGGATCAGAGCGACCGAATCGAACAGCGCCTGGACAACCAGCGTCACCGCATTCTGCAAGGTTTTCGACGCGGGCAGCTAACCAGAGACGAATTCGACAGGCTGATGCAAGAAAACCGCGCGATCCGCCACCAGGAGCGTCAGTATCTGGCGGATGGGCAAGTGAGTCGCTTCGAATATGACCGCCTGGATCGGCATCTGGATCGGGCTAATCAGCACATCCGGTTTGAAAGGCACGACCAGGATACGCGTGGCTATTCGCGCGGATACCGTTTCTATGACGAGAACAGAGATTAGGAACGCCGGGTAGAGTTGCTGTCACTTGCATCGCTGAAGACCGGCCCACCCTGACCGCGCAATCGGCAGCCGCCGGCCTTCGGCGAGGGCCAAACAAGTTCGCCTTGCCGAATTGCCGTTAGCCGGCAGGCGCCATCAGAAGACTTGCTTGAGCGGCGTGATGCCCGGCTTGCGCGGGGCGTGAGCATCGGCTTGCGTCTTGCGGTCTTGCACGGCGCGGCAAGAATTTTCCCCACTGTTCGCCAGTCAGGCTGAGCACCTATGCCAAGCTCACTACGGTTCCGCTCAGAGACCGAGGTAGTCCAGGATGCCCTTCGCAGCCTCGCGGCCTTCCCACACCGCAGTGACGACGAGGTCGGAGCCGCGCACCATGTCGCCGCCGGCGAAAATCTTCGGGTTGCCGGTTTGGAAGGGATGCGCATGGCCCTTGGCGATCACGCGCCCGGCCTGGTCGGTGGTAATGCCCTGTTCGGCAAACCAGGGCTGGGGGTTGGGGCGGAAGCCAAACGCGATGATGACGCGGTCGGCCGGGATGATTTCTTCCGAGCCCGGGACCACTACCGGTGTCCGGCGGCCCCGCGCGTCTGGCGGCCCGAGCTCGGTGGTGACCAGCTTCACGCCTTCAACCTTGTCGAAGCCGACAATTTCCATCGGCTGGCGGTTCCACAAGAAAGCGACGCCCTCCTCCTTGGCATTGGTCACTTCGCGCTTGGAGCCGGGCATGTTCTTTTCATCGCGCCGGTAGGCGCAGGTCACTGAAGTTGCGCTCTGACGGATGCTGGTGCGGTTGCAGTCCATGGCGGTATCGCCGCCGCCCAGCACCACGACGCGCTGGCCTTTCATGTTGAGGAACTGTTCATCAGCTTTGAGGAGATTCAGGCAATGGCGCGCATTGGAAATCAGGAAGGGCAGGGCTTCCAGCACGCCGGGTAGGCCTTCGCCGGGGAAACCACCCTTCATGTAAGTGTAGGTGCCCATGCCCAGGAACACGGCGTCGTAATCTGCAAGAAGCTGCTGCATGCCAATGTCTTCGCCCACCTCCACGCCCAGCCTGAACTCCACCCCCATGCCCTGCAACACTTCGCGGCGACGGGTCATGACCCATTTTTCCATTTTGAATTCGGGTATGCCAAAGGTGAGCAGGCCGCCGATTTCCTCGTAGCGGTCGAACACCACCGGGGTGACGCCATTGCGCGCCAGCACGTCGGCACAACCCAGACCGGCCGGCCCGGCACCGATCACTGCAACCTTCTTGCCGGTTGCGCTGACCTGGCTCATGTCGGGCCGCCAGCCGGCTTTGAAGGCTTCTTCGGCAATGTATTTCTCGACTTGGCCGATGGTTACGGCGCCAAAGCCATCGTTCAAAGTACAGGCGCCTTCGCACAATCTATCCTGAGGGCAGACCCGGCCGCATACTTCGGGCAGCGAGTTGGTCTGATGCGACAACTCCGCCGCCTCGAACAGGCGCCCTTCTTGCACCAGCTTGAGCCAGTTCGGGATGTAGTTGTGCACCGGGCACTTCCATTCGCAGTAGGGATTGCCGCAGCCCAGGCAACGCCCCGACTGCTCGGCTGCGTGGCCCGCGTCCATCCTGGCGTAGATTTCCTTGAATTCGTGGATGCGGATCACCGCCGGGGTCTTGTCGCCGTCGCGGCGCGGCTGGTTGAGGAATTGAAAAACATCACCCATGGCAATTTTGTCGGTATAAAGGGAGTGGAGCTCAGGCTGGCACGGCTTGCCGCTTGCTGCCTGGAAGGTCATCGACGAGGGCCTCGATGCTTACGCGCTTGGGTTTGCTAAGCCAGAACTTTTCCAACGCATTGTCGTAATCTGCCAGCAGTGCCCGGCCTCTGGGAGAGCCGGTGAGGCTCAGGTGGCGTTCGATCTGGCCCTTGAGAAACATGCGATACGGTTGCATTTCTTCTGTGGTCAGGCGGGCGATGTCGATCAGCTCCTTGTTGTACTTGTTGGCGAAGTCGCCGGACTCGTCGTAGACAAAGCTCATGCCGCCGGACATGCCGGCGCCGAAATTGATTCCGGTGTCGCCCAGCACGATGATGCAGCCTCCGGTCATGTATTCGCAGCAGTGGTCGCCGACCCCTTCTACTACCGCAAGGGTGCCGGAGTTGCGCACGCCGAAGCGCTCGCCGGCCATGCCCGAGGCATAGAGTTCGCCGCCGGTCGCACCGTACAAGCAGGTGTTGCCGATGATGATGTTGCGGTGGGCTTCATAGCTCGAAATGCGGGGAGGGTAGATCACCAGCCGGCCGCCCGCCATGCCTTTGCCCACGTAGTCGTTGGCATCGCCTTCCAGCTCCATCGTCAGGCCCTTGGCATTCCATACGCCAAAGCTCTGGCCGGCGGAGCCGCTCAGCATCAGATGGATGGTGTCGTCCGGTAGCCCGGCATCTCCGTGAGCCAGGGCAATTTCGCCCGAAACCCGGGCGCCGATTGATCGGTTGACATTGCGTACCGCGTAGTCGAAGCGGGCCCTCTTCCTGGCCTTGATCGCAGGCAACGCATCCTTCACCATCTGTTCCGCCAATTCGCCCTTGTCAAAGCTGGGGTTGCGCTCCTGCACGCAGTAACGCGGCTCGCCGGCGGGAATGCCGCCCTGGGTCAGCAGCACATCCAATTTCAGTTTCTTTTGCCGGGGCGATTCACCTTCCATCAGGTCGAGTAAATCAGTGCGGCCGATCAGGTCGGTCAATTTCCGTACCCCGAGCTCGGCCATCAGTTCGCGTGTCTCCCGGGCCATGAAGGTAAAGAAGTTCACCACCATGTCCGGCAGGCCGATGAAGTATTTCTTGCGCAGGGCGTCGTTCTGGGTCGCCACCCCGGTGGCGCAGTTGTTCAGGTGGCAGATGCGCAGGTACTTGCAGCCCAAGGCGACCAAGGGGCCGGTGCCGAAACCAAAGGACTCGGCGCCAAGGATCGCGGCCTTGATCACGTCCAGCCCGGTCTTGAGGCCGCCGTCGGTTTGCACCCGCACCCGGCCGCGCAGACCGTTGGCGCGCAGCACCTGCTGGGCTTCGGACAGGCCCAGCTCCCAGGGTGTGCCGGCGTATTTCACCGAGGTCAGGGGGCTGGCGCCGGTACCGCCGTCATAACCGGAAATGGTGATCAGGTCGGCGTAGGCCTTGGCCACCCCGGCGGCCACCGTGCCCACGCCCGGCTCGGCTACCAGCTTGACCGACACCAGGGCGGCGGGATTGACCTGCTTGAGGTCGAAGATCAATTGGGCGAGATCTTCGATGGAATAGATGTCATGGTGCGGCGGCGGCGAAATCAGCGGCGTACCGGGCTTGCAGTAGCGCAGGGCGGCGATGGTGGCGGACACCTTGTCGCCGGGCAACTGGCCGCCCTCGCCGGGCTTGGCACCTTGGGCGATCTTGATCTGCAGCACTTCCGCACTGACCAGATAGGCCGGCGTCACGCCGAAGCGCCCGGAGGCCACCTGCTTGATCTTGGAAGTCTTGATGGAGCCGTAGCGGCGGGGGTCCTCGCCCCCTTCGCCGGAATTGGAGCGCCCGCCAATGCGGTTCATGCCTTCGGCCAGGGCCTCGTGGGCTTCGGGCGACAAGGCGCCGAGTGACATGCCGGCGCTGTCAAAGCGCCTGAGGATCGCTGCCACCGGCTCCACTTCGTCGACGGGAATCGGGTTGACGCCAAACCTCGGCTTCATCAGGTCGCGGATCATCGCGACCGGTCGGCTGTTTACGACCTCGGAGTATTTCCTGTACTCCTCGTAGCTGCCCTCCTGCACCGCCTTTTGCAGTTGCTGCACGACGTCCGGGTTGTACGCGTGGAACTCCTCGCCAAAAATGAACTTGAGCAGTCCGCCGGCGGTGAGCGGCTTCATCGGATTGAATGCGGCCTTATGCAGCAGCTTCTGGTCGGTTTCAAAATCGGCGAAATCGGCGCCGGAGATGCGCGACACGGTGCCTTTCAGACTCAGTTCGACGACTTCTTCATGGATGCCCACTGCCTCGAACAACTGGGCGCCGCGGTAGCTGGATACCAGGGAAATCCCCATCTTTGACAGAACCTTGTACAAGCCTTTGTCCATACCCTTGCGGTAATTGGCCAGGGCCTTGTCGAGCGCGACTTTGATCTCGCCGGATTTCACGAACTCGCCGATCACCTGATAGGCCAGATAGGGATAGACAGCCGTGGCGCCATAGCCGATCTGGCAGGCGTAATGATGCGGGTCGCGCACCGTGCCGGTTTCCACCACGATATTGGCGTCACAACGGATGCCGGCGGAGATCAGGGCATGGTGCACCGCGCCGGTGGCGAACAGGGCGGGGATGGGCAGGCTATTCCTACCGATGGCGCGGTCGGACAAGACCAGGATTACGCTGCCGGTCCGCACCGCCGCTACGCCATCGGCTGCGAGCTTCTCCACCGCAGATTTCAGATTGCATGTGGAGGGATCGTACTGCAGCGACAAAGTGATGCTCTTGTACGCCGGGTCGATCTGGCCGGTCACAGCGACAAAGGCCTGATGCGACAGCAGGGGCGACTGCACCTCGAGCCGGTGGGCGTGCTCCGGGGTTTCCTCAAACAGATTGCGCTCGGGTCCGAAGCAGGTGTTGAGCGACATCACGATCGCTTCACGGATCGGGTCGATGGGCGGGTTGGTGACCTGGGCAAATTGCTGGCGCAGATAATCGTAGGGCGAGCGCACCTTTTGCGACAGCACGGCCATGGGCGTGTCGTCGCCCATCGAGCCGATGGCTTCCTGGCCGTCTTCCGCCAGCACGCGAATGATCTGGTCGCGCTCCTCGAAGCTCACATTGAACAGCTTCTGCTGGGTGAGCAGGGAGGCCGCATCCATGAGTTCGAGATCGCCGTCCTGGTAGACGCCAAACTCCAACCTGCGCGCCTGCTTGAGCCAGTCGCGGTAGGGATGACGGGCTTTCAGTTCACGGTCGATATCTTCGGGCAGCAGCAGCTTGCCGGTGGCCAGGTCGACGGCGACCATCTGGCCGGGCCGCACCCGGCCTTTCATCACAACGTTTTCCGGACCGTAATCCCATACGCCGATTTCGGAGGCAATGGTAAGGATACGGTCCTTGGTCAGCACCCAGCGCGCCGGGCGCAGGCCATTGCGGTCCAGCAGGCAGACCCCATAGCGACCGTCGGTCATCACCACACCGGCGGGACCATCCCAGGGTTCCATGTGCATGGAATGGACTTCATAGAAGGCGCGCAGATCCGGGTCCATGTTTTCCACGTTCTGCCAGGCAGGCGGCACGACGAGCCGCAGGGCACGGAACAGCGGAACTCCGCCCATCACCAGGCCTTCGATCATGTTGTCCAGGCTCATCGAGTCGGATCCATCCGTGCCGACAATCGGGCGGACATCGTCCATGTTGGGAATCAGCGCGCTCTTGAACTTCATCTCCCGCGCCTGGTTCCAGTTGCGGTTGCCCTGCACGGTGTTGATCTCGCCGTTGTGCGCCAGATAGCGGAATGGTTGGGCCAAACGCCATTCCGGCCAGGTGTTGGTGGAAAAGCGCTGATGGAACACGATCAGGCTGGAGGCGAAACGCGCGTCTTTCAGGTCCGGAAAAAACACCGGAAGATTGGACGGCATCACCAGGCCCTTGTACGAAATCACCTGCGAAGAAAGGGTGGGGAGATAAAAACTCCGGTCCCCGGCCATGGCCTTTTCCGCCAGGCGGCGGGCGATGTAGAGTTTGCGGTCGAAGCGGGATTCATCGACATCCGCCGGGCAGTTGACAAAAATCTGTGCGAAGTGGGGCAGGGTATTAAGTGCATATTGGCCGCACACGGAGGTGTTCACTGGCACGCTGCGAAAGCCCGCCACCTCCAGCCCTTGGGCGGTCAGTGCCTGGTTCAGCGCATCCTTGCCCGCTTGCTGCTGGGTGGCATTCGGGGACAGAAACACCAGCGCCGCGGCATAGCGCTCGGCCAGGGCAATGCCGGATTCTGCGGCCACGGCACGCAGAAAGGCGTCCGGCTTCTTGAACAACAGGCCGCAGCCGTCGCCTGACAGGCCGTCCGCAGCGATGGCGCCGCGATGGGTCATGCAGGCGAGCGAGGAAATAGCGGTACGCACCAGTTGGTGGGAAGGCTGATTATCCATCTGGGCGATCAGCCCGAAGCCGCATGAATCCTGTTCAAAGTCGGGGGAGTACAGCGTCCCCTCAAGCCAGCGTTGTCTTTCCATGAACGACATCCAAGAAACCGGCCCCGAAATTTGGGCGAAAAGGATCTCATTCTAGCGCCAAGCCCGGGGGTGCGGCAATGACCGTGGGGAATTTCCCCAGTCCGAACAAGGGGTTCCGGCTGGCGTGCTGCGCCCGCTTATGCACCGGCGCAAGGGGGCCTGGTCGCCATACCCTGATCTTGGATGCAGCGCGCCTGCTTGTCTCCCCGCGCGATGCGGTTGTAATCCGCAGAGATGCGTGAATTGACCCCGGCCTATTTCAATTTCTGGCATGTTTCTTTGCCGAAATAGTATGTATATTGGATCAACTGGGGCGCCTCTATGGAAGCACGGGAAAGCTGGGTCACGCGAGCATCATTCGGCGCATTAAGCGCTGTTCTGCTGCTTTGGCTGGCCTTGTCCTGGCTTATCGCCGACAGCGTCATGCAGCGGGGCTCGCAGAGCCTGGTCAAGCACGAATCCATCGCAGCGGAGTGGCAGGCCCAGAATATCGCAAGAAACGTCGCCCAGAGCATCACCTATCTGCACGGCGTCCCGTCATTGATCGCAAAAGATGATCGCACGCTAAGAGCCTTGCTCCGTTCGGGCGCGAAACCCGCAGCGGCGTCGATGGCCCCCGAAGCCAAGCGACAGACATGGTCCGAAGATACGCTGCTCAACGCGATGGACGGCCACCTCGATCTGGTGGCCCGATCCCTGGGCGTGGATGCCTTGTGGATCATGAATGCATCCGGGGATGCGATCGCTGCCAGCAATGCGGGCGAACCTCAAAGCTTCGTTGGAACGAATTATGCTGACTGGGAATACTTCACTGCCGCCATGGCCGGGAGGCGGGGGCAGCAGTACGCGATGGGAAGGAATACCAACATGCCCGGGCTGTATTTCACCGCTCCCGTGGTGGTGGACGGCCGCATCATTGGCGTGGTAGCGGCCAAGACGGATGTTCCCCGCCTGTCATTCTGGGTCAACCAAGCCGATGCCTTCATCTCAGACAGGTATGGGATCGTCATCCTGGCGAAGGACCCGAACCTGGAAATGCACGCGATCCCCGGAGCTTCCTTGCGCACGCTGTCCAGCGCTGCGCGCCTGGCCCGGTATAAGCGCACGGATCTTCCTTTTCTGCCGATCCAGTCCTGGAATGACCCGCGTCTTCCGGGCCTGCTGCGGTTCGGCGAAGACGCCGTGCCGATGTTGATGGCGCGCCGTTCGGTCCCCGACAACGACATTGAAGTCCATGTATTCAAGCGGCTTCCCGCGGTCTTGGAGCAAGAAAAAGAAAGGCTGCAACAATTTCTGCTACTGGCCATTTCAGGTTCGGTTCTGCTGCTGATCGTCGCTGGGAGCGTCAGCGTCGCCCTCATCCAGCGTCAGGCCAGGCGAAGCACGGCCCAGTCGCTTTCGCTGCAGCGCGCCATCATTGAATCCACTGCTGACGGCATCCTGGTGGTAGACAATGACGGGCACGTCACAAGCTATAACCAGCGCTTCGCCGACATCTGGCATATTCCGCCGGACCTGCTCTCCAGCCACAGCGACCAGAAGTTGCTCGACTTCGTCTGCGCCCAGCTTGCGGAGCCGGAGAGTTTCCTTGCCAAAGTGCGCGAAACGTACGCGCGTCCGGGTGATTCCTCGTTCGATGCGCTGCATTTCAGGGACGGACGAACGGTGGAACGCTATTCGCAACCGCAGCGCCTCGATGGAACGGTGGTGGGCCGGGTCTGGAGTTTCCGCGACATTACCGAGCGCAAGCGGGCGGAGGACAAGCTTGCCCAGAGCGAATTGAAGCTGCAAACCATCATCGACACCGAGCCGGAATGCGTGAAACTCGTGGCCGCAAACGGAACGCTGCTGCAGATGAACCGGGCCGGGCTGGAAATGATAGACGCAGATACGGCCGACCGGGTGGTCGGCAAGAAGCTCGAAACGCTTATTACCCCGCAACACCGGCGTGCTTTTGCCGCGCTGACCCGCCGCGTGTTTGAGGGTGAATCAGGCAATCTGGAGTTCGAGATCGTCGGCCTCAAGGGAACCCATCGCTGGCTTGAGTCCCGTGCAGTCCCGCTGCGCGATCCGAATGGCAAGATCTCGGCTCTGCTCGCTGTGACGCGGGATATCACTGAACGCAAGCGGACCGAGCACGCATTGCGCATCGCCGCCACCGCCTTCGAGTCGACCGAAGCCATGGTCGTGACTGACGCAAGCCACCGTATCCTGCAGGTCAACCGCGCGTTTACCGAGTTGACCGGTTATGCCGCCGCCGAGGTCATCGGCAAGACGACTGCTTTCCTGAAGTCGGGACGCCAAGACGACGAATTCTATCGGCAGATGTGGCAGAGTCTGGACCAGACCGGCTATTGGCAGGGAGAAATCTGGGACCGGCGCAAGAACGGCGAGATCTTTCCCATGTGGCTGGCGATCAGCGCGGTGAAGGGTCCGGACGGGGCGGTCACCAACTATGTCGGCGCATCCACCGATATCACCCAGCGCAAGGAGTCGGAAGACCAGATTCGCAGTCTGGCCTTTTTCGATTCCCTGACCAAGCTGCCCAACCGGTGGCGCCTGCTCGACCGGCTTGAACGTGCGCTGGCCAGCAGTCAGCGCTCTGGTCGTTACGGCGCCGTGATGTTTCTTGACGTCGATAATTTCAAGGCCCTTAACGATACCCAGGGTCATGCGGTCGGCGATCTGCTGCTGGTGGAAGTGGCCCAACGGCTGCAGGCCAGCATAAGGGACGGCGATACCGTCGCGAGGCTGGGCGGCGACGAGTTCATCATCATGCTGGAGGGGCTCAGCGAAGACTGGTCCCAGGCAGCCGCGCAGGTTGAGGCCGTGGCCGAGAAGATTCAGGACGCCTTCAACAGACCCTACGCCCTCAGGTGCGGTGAAGACGGGCGGACAAAGGATTTCCGCTGCACGGCCAGCATCGGCGTCAGCCTGTTCCTGGGGCATACGGAAAAGCCCGACGAGTTGCTCAAGCGTGCCGATGCGGCCATGTACCAGGCAAAATCCGCTGGGCGCAATACGGTGCGCTTCTTTGATCCCGACATGCAGGCGGCACTGGAAGCGCGCACCGCGATGGAAGCCGAGTTGCGCCGTGCTCTGGCCAACGGAGAATTCGAGCTCCATTACCAGGTCCAGGTTGACCGCCAGCAACGCCTGATCGGCGCGGAGGTTTTGCTCCGGTGGAACAACCCCGTGCGCGGAATCGTTTCCCCGGCCGCATTCATTCCACTGGCGGAAGAAACCGGCCTGATCGTGCCGATCGGGCTTTGGGTCTTGCATAGCAGTTGTGTTCGGCTCAAGGCGTGGTCGGCGGATCCCGCCCGTCGTGACCTGCAACTGGCGGTGAATATCAGCCCGCGCCAGTTCCGCCAGGATGACTTTATCAGCCAGGTCATGGAGGTATTGGCGCAAACCGGGGCTGTTCCGTCGCGTCTCAAGCTGGAACTGACTGAAGGCCTGGTGCTGGACGACGTCGAGGATGCCATCGAGAAAATGCTTGCATTGCGGGCCATGGGGATCGAGTTCTCGATGGACGACTTCGGCGCCGGCTATTCGTCCCTTTCCTATCTCAAAAGGTTGCCGCTCAGCGAGCTAAAGATCGACCGCTCCTTCGTCAAGGATCTCAGCACCGACTCGAACGACGCGGCCATTGTCCGCACCATCATCACAATGGGGCGCGCCCTGGGTTTGAAGGTGATCGCCGAAGGGGTCGAACACGAGGAACAGCGCGAGTTTCTGCGTCACAATGGCTGCAGCGCATTCCAGGGCTATCTGTTTGGCCGACCTTTGCCTTGGGGGGAATTCGAGCAGTTGCTCAACTGGTATTCAGGCGCGCCCAGCCCCGCACATCTACACGCCAAGTAACAGTCAGGCCTTTGGGCTCGGGGTTTCTTTTTCTTGCGGGAACGGCACAAGCCGCCATTGCACGGTTTATTTCGCCATTGGCATCGCCAAACCAGGCGCCCGTTGGAGAGCCAATGCGCCGGTCGGGTCATCTGCAACTGCCCCATTCCAGCCGCCCCCCAGCGCCTTGATCAGGTCTGCCGAGGCGGCAAGCTGGGCGCGCCGGGCGTCAATCGCGCTTTGCTGCGCCTGATAGAGATTGCGCTGGGCGTCCAGCACTTGCAGATAGTTGTCCACGCCGTTCCTGTAACGCAGGTCGGCAAGCTCCAGGGTTCGGGCGAGGGCTGAGGCTCGGCGCTGATCGGCAGTGCCCAGTTCACGTGCCTGGCGGTGCGCCACCAGGGCGTCGAGCACTTCGCGGAATGCCTGCTGGACGGCCTGTTCGTAGCCCACCAGGGCTTGGGTCTGCCGCGCATCGGCGGCCTGGATGCCCGCCTCGGTGCGGCCAGCATTAAACACGGTTTGCACCAGGCCCGCAGTCAGACCCCAGATAGTGGCCGGACCGGAGAACAGGTCAGCCAGACGCCGGCTTTCCGAACCGTAATTGCCGGTTAGCGAGAGGTCGGGAAACAGCGCGGCCTTGGCCTCGCTGATGCGCGCCTGCGCCGCGAGCAGGTTCTGTTCGGCCTGGCGCAAGTCGGGGCGCCGAGCGAGCAACTCCGAGGGCAGGCCAGCCGGGATGGCGGGCGGTTCGCCCAGCTCATTGAGCCCGGCGCCGCGCGCCACCTGCTGTTCGACGATAGCGCGCGGACTGCGCCCCAGCAACTGGGCCAAGGCCAGTTCCTGCTCACGGACGGACTGGGCGAGCTGGGCGATGGAGGCGTCGGTGGCGGCCAGTTCGGCTTCAGCCTGGCGCAAGTCAAGTTCCGAGGAGATGCCGTTGTCGAAGCGCAGCCGCTGCAGGTCCAGGGCTCCCGAGCGGGTGTCGCGGGTTTGCCGCGCGAGCTCGAGCTGCGCATCCAGTGCACGCAGGGCGAAGTAGCCCTTTGCCACGTCGCTGGTGAGGCTCAGGCGCACCACTTCGCGTGCGTATTCCGTCGCCAGCAGGTCGGCGCGCGCTGCCCTGGTGGCCGCCCGGTAGCGCCCCCACAGGTCCACCTCGTAGGCGGCTTGGAGATTGAGCTTGAAGTCATTATTGAGGGGCTTTGGAATCGGGAAGCTGCCTACCGCGGTCTGCCGCGTGCGGCTGGCCTGGGCGCCGATCTCGGCACTCGGAAACTGGTCGGCGCGGGCCAGCCCCAGGCTGGCACGGGCTTCGTCAATGCGCGCGGCGGCCAGCCGGATGTCGGTGTTGTGCGCGAGCGCCTCTTCGATCAGGGCATTGAGGGCGGGGTCGCGGTAGGCCTTCCACCACTCGGCATCAACCGTTGCCTGGGCCTGCCCTTCCGGCCATGCGGCCGGAAATTCGGTATGAAGCTGCTTCAGTTCCGGCATGGTGAAACAGCCTGAAAGGCCCAGCAGCATGATGCCCAGCAGCGCCTTACGCATGGTCATCATTCTTCTCCTGCTCCAGTTCCAGCGTCGGGCCATGGAAATGGATGGAGCCGGGGAACAGCCGACGCACTGTCAGGTACAACACCGGCACGATGAACACCGCCAGCACGGTGGCGGCGATCATGCCGCCCATCACCCCGGTGCCGATGGCGTGGCGGCTGGCGGCGCCGGCGCCGCTCGAGATGGCCAGCGGCAGCACGCCGAACATGAAGGCGATCGAGGTCATGACAATGGGGCGGAAACGCAGCTTGCACGCATCCACCACCGCCGCCAGCGCGGTCCTGCCCTCAGCCTCGAGCTCGCGGGCGAATTGCACGATCAGGATCGAGTTCTTTGCCGCCAGGCCGATGACGGTGATGAAGCCCACCTTGAAATACACGTCGTTGGGCAGGTCACGCAAGGTCACCGCCAGCACCGCGCCGAACACGCCGAGCGGCACCACCAGCAGCACCGCCAGCGGCACGCTCCAGCTTTCATACAAGGCGGCCAGGCACATGAACACCACAATGATCGACAGCGCAAACAGGATGGGCGCCTGGGCGCCGGACAGCTTTTCCTCAAACGACGTGCCCGACCATTCGTAACCCAGGCCCGGCGGCAGCTTGGCGGCAATCTCTTCCATCGCCTGCATCGCTTCGCCGGTACTGTGGCCAGGCGATGGACCGCCGGCGATCTTGGTGGCCGGCACGCCGTTGTAGCGATCAAGCTTGGGCGAGCCCACCACCCAATGCGCGGCGGCGATGTCGGACAACGGCACCATGCTGCCCTTGCTGGTGCGCACCCGCAGCGAGAGCAGGCCTTCGGGCGTGGCGCGGGCGGGCGCATCGATCTGCATGATCACCCGCAGTACCCGGCCGTCGCGGATGAAGTCATTGACATAAGCGGAACCGAGCGCGACGGCAAGAGTCTGGTCCAACTCCCCCAGATCAATGCCCAGACTGCTGGCCTTGAGTCGGTCAACGTCCAGCAGCAACTGGGTGGCCGGCTCCTTGCCCTCGGGGCGCACGCCGGCCAGGCGCGGGTCCTGACTGGCCAGACCCAGGATCATATTGCGCGCGCTCATCAACGCGTCGCGCCCCTGGCCGGAGCGGTCCTGCAGGCGGAAGTCGAAGCCGCCGACCGCCGCCAGTTCCGGAATGGGCGGCGGATTGAGGGCAAAAATCAGCCCCTGCTTGATCGAGGACAAGGCCATGTTGGCGCGCTGCACGATCTGCAGCGCTTGTTGGCTGGGCTTGGTGCGTTTGTCCCAGTCCTTGAAGCGGACGAAGGCGATAGCGGCATCCTGGCCCCTGCCGAAGAAAGAAAAGCCCAGCACCCCAACCACCTTGGCGATATCGGGCTGCTTGAGGTAGTACTGCTCCATCCGGGACAGAACAGCTTTGGTGCGCTCCTGGGTGGCGCCGGACGGCAGTTGCACGATGCTGATCAAATAGCCCTGGTCCTCGTCCGGCAGAAAGCCGGTGGGCAGGCGCAGCATGAGAAAGACGGTGACGGCGGCGATGCCGACATACAGGAGCAGGATGCGCAGCGGCCTTTGCACCACGTAGCGCACGCCGCCCACATAGCGGCTGGTGGTGCGGTCGAAGAAATGGTGGAACATGCCGAACAGGCCGCGCTGCTGCTCCAGTTTCTCCTTGCTGAGTCCACGGAACAGCAGCGAGCACAGGGCCGGCGTGAGGGAAATGGCCATCAGCGCGGAGAACAGCATGGTGATCACCAGGGTCACCGCAAACTGACGGTAAATCGCGCCGACCGAGCCGCTGAAGAACGCCATGGGAATGAACACCGCCGACAGCACGGTGGTGATGCCGACGATCGCGCCGAAGATCTGGCCCATGCCTTTGGAGGTTGCGTCATGCGAGGACAGGCCTTCATGCGACATGATGCGTTCCACGTTTTCCACCACCACGATGGCGTCATCCACCACGATGCCGATCGCCAGCACCATGGCGAACAGCGACAGCACGTTGATGGAATAGCCCAGCAGGTAGAGGCCCACCAGGGTGCCGATCAGCGATATCGGCACGACGATGGTCGGGATGATGGCCGCGCGCAGTTTGCCGAGGAACAGCCACATCACAAGGAAGACCAGGAAGAAGGCCTCAGCCAGCGTCTTGACCACCTCGCGGATGGAAATCTCGACGAAGCGCGAGGTGTCGTAGGGCACGTCCCAGCTCACCCCTTTGGGGAAGTAGCGCGCCAGCTCGGTCATCCGTGTCTTGACTGCCTTTGCCGTCTCCAGCGCGTTGCTGCCGGGCGCCAGCTTGATGCCCACGGCCGCGGTCGGGCGGCCATTCAGGCGCGCGCTGAAACCGTAATCCTGCGCGCCCAGTTCCACCCGCGCCACATCTTTGAGGCGCACGGCGGCCCCGGTGGAAGCGGTACGCAACAGAATATTGCCGAACTGCTCGGGTGTGGACAGCCTGCCCTGGGTGATTACCGTGGCCGCGAGCTGCTGGCCCTTCACCGCCGGCACCTGGCCCAATTCGCCGGTGGCCAACTGCGCGTTCTGCGCCTGCACTGCCGCCAGCGCCTCGCCCGGTGTCATGTTGAACGACGCGAGCTTGAGCGGATCAAGCCAGATGCGCATCGCGTATTCCGAGCCGAACAGGGTCGCCTCGCCGACGCCCGGCACCTGACGGATGTTGTTCAGCACATTGGCGGCGGTGAAACTTCCCAGGTCGACGCCGTTGAGACTCTGGTCGGGCGAGAAGATGGTGACGAACATCAGGTAGTTGCGCCGTGCCTTGGCCACGGTGATACCCTGGCGCCTTACCTCTTCCGGCAACCGCGCCTCGACCCGCTTGATGCGGTTTTGCGCTTCCACCGAGGCAATGTCCAGGTCGGTGCCGGTGGCGAAGGTCAGCGTCATCGTCAGCGTGCCGCTCGAATCGCTGCTGGATTCCATGTACAGCAGATGCTCGATGCCGTTCATCTCCTGCTCGATCAGGCTGGTCACCGCATCCTCCACCACCTGAGCGCTTGCGCCCGGATAAACGGCAGTAATGGTCAACGCGGGCGGTGCGACCTCGGGATACTGCGAGACCGGCAGCTTGGAAAACACCAGGACACCGCCCAGGACGATGAACAAGGCGATGACCCAGGCAAAGATGGGGCGGTTGATGAAGAAACGCGGCAGCATGATAGGGGCTAGGGGCTACGGGCTAGGGGCATCACCTTGACCGGCATGCCAGGGCGAACTTTCTGCACGCCGTTGACGATTACCTGCTCGCCGCCCTTGAGACCTTCGGCGATGATCCAGTCCGATCCGGACAGCCCGCCGGTCTTCACCGGCTGGGCAGCGACCTTGCCATCTGCGCCGACGATCAGGACCATCTGGCCTTGCGGCGCAACCTGCACCGCGCGTTGCGGCACGACGATCACGTTCGAGGCGGTCGCCACCGGCAGCCGCACGGTGACGAACTGGCCAGGCAGAAGCTCGCGGCCCGGGTTGGGGAACTCGGCACGCAAGCCGACCGAGCCGGTGCTGGGGTCCACCGCCAGATCACTGAACAGAACTTTGCCCGGCTGGCTGTACTCCTGGCCGTTTTCCAGCACCAGGCGCACCGGGGCCTGGCTCGCCACGGCCTGGCCGTGGCGAAGCGCCTCGCGCAGATTGAGAAAATCGGCGCTGGCTTGGGAGAAATCAACCCAGATGGGCTGGTACTGTTCGATGGTGGTGAGCGGCGTGCTCTCGCCCCGGCCCACCAAGGCGCCCTCGGTCACCAATGCGCGGCCGGCGCGGCCGGATATGGGCGCGGTCACCCTGGCGTAGGAGAGGTCGATACCGGCGCGGGTCAGTGCGGCCTGGGCCGCGGCCACGTCAGCATCGGCCTGGGATTTGGCCGCCACCGCCTGATCGTATTCCTGCTTGCTGATCGCTTTGGTATTCACCAGGGCCTGCATGCGATCCAGGTTCTGCGCCGCGATCAAGGCCTGCGCTTTGGCTCTGGCGAGGGCCGCCCTGGCCGATTCCACGCTCGCCGCCAGGGTGCGCGGATCGATTCGGAACAGCACCTGGCCGGCCTTCACGTCGCTGCCCTCTTTATATTCGCGGCGTTCCAGGATGCCTTCCACCCGGGCGCGCACCTCGGCGGTACGCACTGCCTGCAAGCGACCGGGAACTTCCACCGTGTGAGGCACCGTCTTCGCGGCAACTGTGGTGACC
>JBAWGM010000016.1:0-3284 GCA_049592895.1 Thiobacillaceae bacterium
CATTCCACCAGGCATTGAATTCGGCTTGCGAAATGTCAATGGACTTGGGCGCCACATGCAGAATGTCGCGGCTGGCTCTTTGCAATAGGCTCTGCATCTTGCGCGAATAGCTGGCGCTGCTTTCGCCGCTCCAGAAGCTGCGCCGGATGGGCAACCCCAGCGCAGCAAGAACAACAGTTGGGCGCTGGGTCGCCGCTGCCACCTTGACAGGAGGAGCAACGGTTTCCGGCTTGGCGATTGATTTGGGTGCCGGGCTTGGAGGAGCAGTGGGCTGTATCGCAGCCAGTTTGGCGGGGGGTTGCGGCTTGGGCTTGGTTGGCAGCGCCGCTTTGTGGCTGGGCTCGCAGCGAGGGCAGTTGACCTCCAGAGTCTGGCCGGCGCCCTTGCGCAGAATGCGCAGCTTGTGCCTGCCCGGACCCATGGCGCCAATAAGGCGGCGCAAGTCGTTGTCGTTTCGAACTGCCTGCCCGTCAATCGCGGTGACGACGTCGAAGACCTGCACGCCTGCCTGCTGGGCAGCCCCTTCCGATACCGCCCAGACCACGGCGCCGGTCGGGAGCGTCCCTCCGGTAGCCTGGGATTGCTCCCTCCCTACGTAGGCGATGTCCAGGGCCAGGGCAGGAATCTTGAACGCCCGCAGGGCCAGACTGCCTGCATTGCCCAGGCCCTGGGTCAGCGGTTTGAGCGCTTCCTCCAGACCCGAGAATTCGTTGCCCGGGCCGGTGGCAGCGGGCCCTGGGACGGCCGGATTCGCCGGCGCGGGTGATCCCGGCGCCGGCGCTGCGGAGATGATCTGCGGGCGAGGAGGTGCGGCACGAAACCAGAGGTAGCCGGCAGTCAACAACAGGACCGCCATGACGAGGCCACCCCCGACCACCCATGACGGCTTCCACTGCGTACGCATCGCCTGCGGAGCATAGCCACCACGCACCTCCGTCGCTTTGGGTTGATGCGGGGCGGCGGGCCGTTCACCCGCGCTTGCCGGTGACTGGGCAAGAATCTCCGCCACCCGCTGGGTCAGGCGATCAAACTCGGCGTTGGGCTCATCGGGTTTCCAGTTCCACAGTTGCGCGCCGTTCAACAGGCGGAAGGCGAGCGGCGCTTCGACTTCATCCAGAAACACCGGCACCAGTATGCCGCGCCGCTTGCCCTCGGACGCCTCGCTGCGGACCCATTCCGATGCTGCCGAGGCGGCGGTCCACAGCACGAGCATGCAGCGTGCGCCATTGAGCGCCTGCTCGATGACCTCGTCATAGGAGCGGCCGAGCGGAATCTCCCGG
This sequence comes from Thiobacillaceae bacterium, assembly GCA_049592895.1. GTDB lineage: Bacteria > Pseudomonadota > Gammaproteobacteria > Burkholderiales > Thiobacillaceae > DASQBT01. The sequence continues at coordinate 1,281 of JBAWGM010000016.1, forward strand.
TCCCACCAGACCGACCAGCCGCGTGCTTCCAGGGCATGCGCAAGCGTCCCGGCGCGTTCGCGGTCCTCGCTCGAGTAGCTGATGAAGATGTCGTGGGTGGCCGGAGGAGGGGTCATAGCGTCTTCAGATACTCCACCAATGCGTCCTTGTTCGACGTCGGCAGGCCGGTGCCAAAGTCGTGCCCGCGGCTGCTGTTGGAGCGCGCGCTGGTGTCGTACCTCGTCCCGACGCGTTCCGCCTCCTTGCCCTGGCTGACGAAGCCGACGTTGACCTGATCGTAGACATCGTAGCCGCGCCAGACGACCTTGGTGCGCTGGGCAGGAGAATTAAGCAGGTCGCGCAGCGTGGGCACCGAGCCGTTGTGCAAATAGGGTGCCCGCAGCCAGATGCCGTCGAGATACTGGGCGACATAACCGATCAGGGGTTCCTCGACCAGGCCGCGGCGCTCGATGCCCATGTCCTTCACCACCTTGTTGGCTTCGACGGCAGCCTTCTTGTTCCAGGTGCCGATGCGTTCGGGGTCAGTGCCGATCTCGGTGATGGGGATACGGGTGCCGGTACGCTCCGACGCATGGCAGCGCGCACAATTCGCGTCGAACACGAGCTTTCCCTTGGCTGCTTTGGTTTGGTTGATAGGGAAAGGATACTTCGGCGCCGGTTTGTTTTTCAGGTAGTCCACCAGCCAGTCGATGTGGCTAAGGAAGTCTTTCTTGTTATGCGGCGCCGCCCCGAGCAGGCCCAGGGCCGAATCGATGACTACCGAATACGCATCATTGGAGTCGCCGGCGAAATTCATGCGCTGGCCTTTCTCGTAGACGTATTTCTTCAGGTTCCACACGGACGGCATGTCGGTCGGACCGATGGAATTGTCCATGGGCCACTTGATCATGAAGTATTTGGTGAGGTTCATCGCATCGTCGCGGCCCTTGCCCCATTCGGGGAAATCATGGCGGTAGATCCACTTGAACTGACCCTCGCGGGCCGCCAGTCGCCGCTTGGTGATGGGAATGATGAGATAGCGGTAGGCCATGCGGTCGAGCCAGTCCATATTCGACGCCAGGTCGATTTCCGCCATCAGCGTGTCGGCGTTGAAGCGCGGATCCTTGGCACAATCGACCAGGAAACGAAAGAAGGCTTCAAGGTTGAGCGTGTGATTCGGCCCGGTTACGACATAGGTCGGGTTTTCGTTTGCCGATGCGCGGTAGGCAGCGGTGTGGCAGGCAGCGCAGTTGTTGGCGACGCGATCGAAGCCTATGCGGCGCTTGGTGAAACCGATGGGCAATTCATGGCCCTGCTCCCAGGCCACGCCAAACGACGCGTAGCCGCCCGGCCCCGGCAGCTTGTCGGGAAAGACGCGAGGCAGGACATAGAAGATCCAGTAGGGAATCCCAGCATCATATTCCTGGCCGAAGGAGCCGTACTTGAAGCGCTCATCAGGGGTGGCAAAGGCCGGCTGGCCATAGTCGCGAAAAAACCGCTCCCAGCCGATATAGCCGAGAACGGCGCCGAGAATGAGGACGACGAGACCCGCCCGGATCAGCCAGCGCGGGCAGTTGCAAAGCTTGCTCATTGTGTCTTCCCTCTAGAATGTTTTCAGGTACTCAATCAATGCCCATTTTTCGCCCGGCGAAAGGCCTGTGCCATAGGCCTTGCCTTCGTGCCCGTGATTGCCGTTGCCCGGAACGGTGGTGTCGTAACGGAAGTAGCGCTTGCCGCCTTCCTGTGCCTGGTCAGAGACGAAGCCGACCTTCTTCGGGTCGTACAAGTCATCGCCGCGCCAGAACACCTTGGGCCGATTGGCTGCGGGCTGGAGAAGGTTCCAAAGTGTGGGCACCGAGCCGTTGTGCAGATAGGGCGCACGCAGCCAGATGCCGTCCAGCGGCGCATTGTCATAGCCATAGGTCTTGCGGAAATGGCTGAACCGGTACTGCGGGTCGGCGGAATAGAGCATGCCCTGGTTCTGAGCGAGCGCGAGGGTGTAGGAATCGAGCCGGCCCCGATCGG
>JBAWGM010000017.1:0-3051 GCA_049592895.1 Thiobacillaceae bacterium
AAGGCGTGAGGAAAAGCAAAAAATCACGCTCGGGCAAGCGTTCCAAAATTACTTTGATCTGCATGTTCGCCCCCGAGGCGTCAAGACCGCCGATGACATACTGGCGATGTGGCAGCGATTCCTGGGGAATATGCCAGACGAACCTGCAAGGAGACACGGAAGAAAGCGGCATAAAGACCCCGCCGGAGTTGATTGGTCAAACCGCAAGATCGACCAGATTGAGGCCGGAGAAGTGCGTACGCTTCATGCCGCTATCGGTGTTACTCACGCAGTTACGGCAAACCGAGTGATAGAGATTCTATCGGCAGTCTATGGTCGCGCTATTTACCTGGGTTACAACGGAGCAAACCCTGCATCCAAAGTCGAGCCGTTTAAGGAAGCCAAGCGGGATCGATTTATACAAGCGGAAGAACTGCCGATATTTTTCACAGAATTGGCAAATGAAACGTCAGAGGATTTTAAGCACTTCGTGTTGCTCTGCCTGCTGACCGGTGCGCGACGGATTAACGTCATGTCCGCCCGTTGGGAGGATGTGAATCTTGCTACGGCAATCTGGCGCATACCTGACACTGATAGCAAGAATGGTGAACCGATGACTATTCCGCTAGGAGCGGAAGTCGTGCAAATTTTCGAAGCGAGGAATCCGAAGAAATCCGGTTTTGTGTTTCCTGCCATGTCGGCCACCGGGCATATGTCACCACCTAAGAAACGCTGGCAGAATCTAATAAGACGCTGTGGCATTGAAGACCTTCGCATTCACGACCTACGTCGTTCGCTGGGTTCGTGGCAAGCCATAACTGGTGCTTCGCTGGTAATTATCGGCAAGTCATTGGGGCATAAGAGCGCCGAAGCAACAATGATTTACGCGCGGTTGAACACCGATCCTGTGTGCGCATCGGTAAGTGCCGCGACATCCGCCATGCTGGAAGCGGCCGGCATGAAAAGTGCTGATAACATGCTGCCGATGAGAGCGGTCAAATAACCAGTTTTTTGCAGCCTGTTGGTATGTGTGAATTGGCCGTTACGGTCCTCGATGACATCGCCATTCGCGTAGCGAGCAAGCATGGATCCGAAATGGCCCTGAGGTGCCACTTTCACCCGTCAACTGCCGCCGTTCGACAAAGAAATCGAAATCGCTATGCAGCCCGCAAAGGTGGCGTCAACCGATCGCCAGCTTGACCGGCTTGCCGACGCGGCTGAGCATTTCCACCAGCGTATCGATGGTGAACTTGGCCGTTTTCTTATTGACTACATCGGACACGCGCGGGCGCGAGACCATCAGAATCTCGGCGGCCTCGGCCTGCTTCAAGTGATGTTCCGCAATCCAGGTCGACAGCTCTTCCATCAGTTGTTGCTTCAGCAACCGTGTGTCATTGATCTGTTTGCGGGATGCAATCTGCAAACGCTTGGCCTCGTCCGGCGCAAAACCCAGTTCCAGGAAGAGGTTCGCGCCCGGCTTTGTCACATGGCGGATTTCGGTGTCGATCGTCATTTCCTTGTCTTTCTCGCGTTGACCACGGCGCGATAACGCGCCTCCGCAATAGCTTTGTCCTGCTTACTGGTCGCCTGAGACTTCTTCTGGAAGCAATGCAGGACGTAGATGGCTTCCTCGAACTTGGCGACATACATCACGCGGTAGTTGCCGCCCGCGTCCTTGATGCGAATCTCTTTTGTGCCAGCACCCACGTCGTCGAACGGCTTCCAGTCGGTCGGCTCAAACCCGGCCTGAATCTTGCCCAATTGGAAGCCTGCCTCCTTGCGGGGATCTTGCGGAAATGCCAGCAGATCATCGTAGGCAGATCCTACCCAGCGGATCTCTTTTTCATCGTCCATAGAGCCCATCTTATGTACAAAAGTTTATACACGCCTGAGATGCAAGTCAAGATGCTTTATGAATGAGGATCATCGGAGCGTCACCTCACTCCAGCAAGGCTGATCCAAGTCACGAGTAGAGTTGCCGCAACATAAGAAACGGATGCCGGAATGCACCTGTCTTCGCCTCACTACGCGGCCGACAACGTGGTATTCATTCGCGGGACCGGCACCAGACCCAAATGGTTGTTGAGTTCGCTTGGTATGCGCAATGGAGGGCGAAGCGGCCGCACATTTCAGAAGGCAATGATCTGCATGGGATCGTTACTTTAGGGGCGGATCGCGCGGTAGGGTATTCAGCTCGCTGACGTGATTTTCCTCGATGATGATTGCTTCACCGTCGATCACATGTCCGACCGTTTGCTGTTCTCTCATGACCTTGCGAAGTTTTCGCGTTTTCCACCAAAAGTAGCCCCACGCCGCTAGCCCTACAGCCACGATGATGGCAAACAGTACCAAGGAGAACATGAGCCCAACGATCAGCAGAACCGTGCCGACCATCAGGGCAACTATTTTCTCCAGCAAGCCGGATTCGGTGGAACGTCGCATCATTCTGGACTCCTGGAATCAGTGGTGCCAATTTCGCGACACAGGTCATCTACCGAATACTTCAAATCGCGCAGCTCCGCAATATGCGCCATCAATGCCATTATGCCCACCATATTCATTAGCTCGCATGGTTTGTGCGAAGATTCGTTTGATAATAGATACAGGGAGAATTGTCGCTGCCTGACATGCGCTCTACAACCTGGTTCGCTGGTCTGGCAGTACCCGCAACTGGTCGCCCGTCGGCTCCTTGACGCTCAACCCCGAACGCGACTGCATCATCAAGTCGCATTCGGCTGGCATATCCAACCGTTAGCTTGGCTGAGGCGACAACTACCTTGACGCGCTAGTTCGATCCCCTCCGCGCGGAAAGCTTTCGTTTTATGAGGAGTTCCCTGAACAGACCGCCAGCTCAGTTCATGAATTCCTTACATCTGCCGTATCGAAGCTGGTGATGGAAGAATCGGTTCGATAAACCTGTGAATCCCATGATGAACGGCCGCTCCCAGGAATCCTCGCTGGCCGGTTTGGGGTGGGGGCCGTGTAATGGGGCCTACCAATGTTTGCTCTGCGGTCACTAGAATAGGGCGGGAAATGAAAAAGGTCGCGCTGGTACTCGTTGTACTACTGATC
>JBAWGM010000018.1:0-8317 GCA_049592895.1 Thiobacillaceae bacterium
GGCTACCCCCTTACCCGTTGCCCTGACGGGGTGTGGTAGCTTGGTCCGGAAATCGCTATGAAGGCGGCCTGGCCCCACACAGAAATTTCAGGGCTGAGGCGATTGTCCATCTGTACAAGAATGAATTGATTCACCGACGCGGCCTTGGCCGCATATCGATGCGGTCGAATACACGACCCGGGAATGGGTCGATTGATTCAACCATCATAAGGCCGAACTCCGGTCTGATGCTATTCTCACCTGGCCGTCTCAAAGTCGGCATCATCAGTACTGACACGCCATTTCGACAGCCGGCGCGAAATGGATGTCCCCGAGGATTCGGCTCCTTGATACTCGTCATCGTTTCCCCTCGCTAAGGTGCTCCATCACCACGCGAGGCGGATACCCTCATGATCGTTCCGGCTACCGCGGCTATCAGGCAACTCAACGCCCCCGGAATGAGACTCTGGAAGTCGTCGACGTCCCCCAGGACCACTGCTGCATCTCCGATGACGCTCTACGGCCCCAAGGATCTCACGCAAACACGCTCGTCAAGCCCATCTCGGGTGCGAGGGTATCCATCCGCCGCTTACAAGCTATGGAATACCTTGCCGCCGGAATGTTCCAGCGCATCGCGCGCCCGCTCTCCCTGGCCCCGGTCGATCGGGTGGACGACGACAGCCCACTGACCGTCTTGCACGGCCTGCTCAACTTGGACGTCGAGCACGCCGCGGTCGGGCCTCAGGGTGACCAGTCCGCCGGTCATGAGCCCGAGAAGCAGACCAAGACCGCCGAATACACCCAGTGTGTAGTAGGGGCTGGAGGCCGCGAACGCCGCTTGCGATATCAGCAGCCAGGCGATGAGTAAGCCGATCACCAAACCGACGATGCCCAGAACGGCATGGGACCTGAGCAAGGTATGCCAGATCCCCGTTTCTTCCGGTTCGAGCTTTTGCTCGGCGGCGGGATCGTCCGGACTCAACAACTTGACTTGGGTGGTCGGAAGCCGGGCATCGCGTACCACTTGTTCCGCCGCGTCCTGCGCGTCGCGAGCTTGGCCGAACAGCGCGGCCACTGTGGTCAGGGAACGTTCACCGAATAGCAGTGAGTGTGGCATATCCGCCTCCTTTTGCGTATTGATCCATAGGGCGATTCGCGGCGTCCGCCTCTTACAAGGGAACGACAATTTACCGCGAAGCAATCGTACTCTCGCAAATACCGGGCCAGGTGCGAAGCTCTTCTTCGGCGCAATTCCATTTTCACTTTAAACAGATGGCGATGCGCCGCGTCCTTGCATTGCGAGGCGACGACATTCATCCTTGGCCGCTGTCGCTGGTCGGCGACGAAATGGCCGTTACGAAACCGGATCGTGAATCATGTAGTTCAAATGTGTCGGCGCAACGAGACAATCGGGCGCAGAAGATCGCGTGGCCATGTCAACTTTGCGTGGGGCAAAAGCGCCGCTCCTTTCTTCACCGATTAGGTTGCCGACGGGTCCCCCAAACAGGCCGACGACAGGTCTAACTCCGGCCTGCGATAGCGAAGACGCAGCTTGCCCACCCTTTTTGGTAGATTCGCGTTTCGCGCCTCGGGTTCGAGTTTTCCCTTCTGCGCAGAACCATCCGTACGCCCCGATGGTCCCAAAGTGAGGGAATGGAGGTCATGATGAGTGCGAGGGAAATTGATCTGGAAAGGCTGCGCGCGGAGCTGAAGATATGGCACGCAGAGATGGCTCACCTTGAGCAAAAGCTTGTCGCACCGGCGACCCAAGGTGGCCTTGGAACAGGCGGCTTGGACCGGGCCAAGCTGGAAGCGCAGCTGGCCATTCTGCGCCAGCTCTCCGACAAGGCTGATATGGCGGTGCACGAATTGGCGAGCGCCGACGAGGGTGACTGGGAGATCCAGCGGGAAGGCGCCGAAAAGGCCTTGCTCCATCTGGGTGGGGCCTTCGAGCAACTCCGCTCGCGCTTTCACGAATAGAACGCGCCTGCGTCGATCCGGTTGCGCGCGACAGGACGTGTCACCACCGCATCGGTGCGCCGTCATAACGCACAAATTAACCCGCGTTGCGCGTTGAGAATCCCGATATTACCTTGCGCAGCCCGTGCACGCTGTCCTCCGACTTGAGGCTGTCGCACGGCCCCATGATACGGGCGCAGCAGTAGAACGCCGACCCCGCGCGGACGCAGCGCGACCGACAGGCCATGCAAGGCCGCATTTAGCGCTGCCTTTCTATCGATCGCCACGGAGGGCGACAGGATTGCCCTAGCTAAACATGCGCGGCAATGGAATTCTGGAACGTGTCGTGGGCAGGCGACGCCGCAGACTCGCCCGGCCTTCCATCACGGTGCAGCAATACTCCCGCAATAGTCCGAAACCCCCGGCCCTGGCGGTCGCCAAGGGCATATCCCGAGCGGCAGGCACAGAGAATGCTTCTAGCAGGGCAGGCTCAGAATGGAAGCCTGCTCTTCGCCGCAGATGCTCCGCAGATACCGACGTGAAGAGAGAGCGGCCCTCCTGGGATTCCCTGCTGGATTGCCATAACCATAGCGAGGTGGTCGTATGTTTTACTGGGCGATCGTATTCCTTATCGTGGCGATTATCGCGGCTATCCTTGGCTTCACCGGCATCGCCGGTGCCGCTGCCTGGATGGCGAAGGTTCTGTTTGTCATTGGTCTGATCCTGTTTCTGGCGTTTCTGGTCCTCGGCCGCCGGCCGCCTCCCTTGTCGTGACCACCGAATGGGATTGAACGATGGCGAGGCGCGTTAAACCGTTCTATTGGATCGCTGGCGGATTGGCGCTTGCGCTTGGTGTGGGGATTGCCCTGTTCGATTGGAACATGGTCAAGCCTTATGCGCAGCGCCAGCTGAGCGACGCTTCGGGACGCACGGTGTCGCTTGCAGGCAACCTCAACGTCAAGCTTGCGCTCTTCCCGCGTGTGCATATCGATCAGGTGCGGATTTCCAATCCGCCCTGGGCACGCGAGAAAGATATGCTCATTGCCGATGCGGTTGACGTCACGATAGACCTGGGCCGCCTGCTGCGCGGCGAATATTATCTTCCGGACGTCACTCTGACACACCCGAAACTGGCGCTCGAAATCGGCCCGGACGGCCGTCACAACTGGTACCTCGACCCCGAGCAAAAAGACAGCAAGTCGGCGCTGCAGGTGGGGCGGCTGCAAGTGGACGCGGGAGATGTCGTGTTTCACGAGCCGGGACAAAAGACTGAAATCCATGCCCAAGTATCGACCGTGAATACACCGCAGGGGCAGGCCAACGTGGTGTTCGATGCGCGCGGGACCCTGGTTGGCCTGCCCCTGGAGGCGAAGGGGGCAGGCGGGCCGGTGCTTGCGCTGCGTGACGACAGCGCGCCGTATCCGATCAAGTTTCACGCTGCGCTGGGCAAGACCCGCGCCGACGTCGACGGCACCATTACGGGATTGACCGCGCTGAGCGCAGCCGACGTCCAGCTCGCGTTGCGCGGCCAGAATTTTGCGGATCTGTACCCCCTGTTGCAGGTTACGCTGCCGCCGACCCCGCCCTATCAGATTGCTGGACACCTGCGCTATCACGGCAAGCATCTGGACTACGAGCATTTCAGTGGTCGCATGGGCTCAAGCGATCTCGCGGGCGCAATCTCGGCGGATCTTTCCGCCAAGAAGCCGTCGGTGAAGGGTGACCTGATATCGAACACGCTCGACCTCGCCGACCTCGGGCCGCTTATCGGCGCGCATCCCAAGGCCGTTTCTGCTGAGCCGAGCGAGCGCGTGCTGCCCGATGAACCGTTCAATATCGAGCGCTGGGACAGCATCGACATGGACCTCAGATTTAAGGGCAGGCACCTTCTGCATGCCGCACAAATGCCGCTCGACAACTTCGTCACCCATGCGGTCATGAAAGACGCGAAGCTGACGCTTGACCCGCTCAAGTTCGGCGCGGTGGGCGGTGAGCTTGCCAGCAAGGTGGTGCTCGACAGTCGCAGCGATCCGATGCGTGCCAGCTTCAACGCGCGCGTGCGCAAGCTCCAGTTGAGCCGCGTCGCGCCTTCGATCAAGCTCCCCAATACGACAGTCGGCGACATCAGCGGCGACGTTGAACTCAACGGCCGCGGCAACTCCGTGGCGGACATACTGGCCAATGCGGACGGCAAAGTCGGCTTTGCCATCACCGACGGCGAAGTGAGCAAGCTGCTGCTGAAACTGGTGGGTCTGGACTTGGGCGGATACGTGTGGACCAAGATCACCGGTGATCGCGACGTTCCGATTCGCTGCGCCGTGGCGAGCTTCGACGCCAAGCATGGCGTACTCAACACCGATGCCTTCGTGTTCGACACCGCCGACACGAACGTGCTCGGCAGCGGCACCATCAACCTCGCCAATGAATCGCTGGCGATGACGATCCGCCCGCAGCCCAAGAAGAAGAGCGTCTTGTCGCTGCGCTCGCCGATCTATCTCACGGGCACCTTTCGTCACCCATCCGTCGGCGTGAACAAAGGCGCAGTTGCCGTACGCGCCGGCGCGGCAGTTGGACTTGGCATCCTCAACCCATTGGCGGCGTTGCTGCCGACCATCGAGACCGGGCCGGGCAAGGACAGCGACTGCACGCAACTGGTTGCATCGGTGCGTGCCCCAGCGACTGCCGGTGCGCATCCGGCGGCGGCGCATAAGTCCACCACGCCAAAGCCTGCAATGCAGGCTGAAGGGCAGACCCGGTGAGTCCTGGCAGCGGAAGGCTGAGCGCAGTTCCAGACCGCAGCCGGGTCGGGCCCATGGGGCAGGAGCGGGCATGGCGCGCCGCCTGACGCGGGCCGCGCTTGCTGCGCCGTGTTCAAGCGCTGCGATTGCAGCGTTGCTGGTGCTGGCCATTCTTGCATTTGCGCCTCTAGCCCAGGCAGTGGACATCCCAGCCGCGGCGCCTGTCCGCGCCGACACCGCGGTTGCAGATCAGCCGGTTCCGCTCGAGGCCTCCCCGTGGAAGGCGCGACTCGATCTGGCCGCCCGCAAGCTGGCGCCGACCACAGGCGATTGGGTCTTGCGCGATGCGGTTCCACATATCACTTGGCTGCAAATCGCTCTGAGCGGCATGCTCCTTCTTGTCGTGGCCGCCGTGGAACGATCGCTGCGTGCGCTGATGCGGCGCCACATCCGGCGTCAGGCAGCCAAGGCTGGGACACGGGGATCCTGGCTCAGACATATCCTTGAAGGCGTGCTGGCACCGGCGGCGCTCCTGATCTGGGTGTGGGGCGCTTGCGCAGCCATTGCGATTCTGCTCGCGGATCTGGTCGGCGGTTCGTCGCCGGTGCTGCTCGCGCTCACCTGGCTGGCAAGAATCGGCAGTCTTGCCGCCTTGTTCTGGCTCATCTTCCGCATGATCACGGTGGTGGAAACCCGGCTTGAGCAGTGGGCCGCAAAGACCGAGAGCAAGTGGGACAACATTCTCGCGCTGCTCGCCGGCCGAACGCTGCGCTGGATCGCGCCGCTGGCGACGGTGATACTGCTGTTGCCGACGCTGCATGCATCCGCAGGCACCGAAGTAATTATGAATCGGGGCACGAGCGTGGCCATGATATTGGCAATCGGATTCATCCTGGTGCAACTGGCCAATGCAGTGGCCGAAGGCATGATGCGCGAATTCCCCGTCGACGTGCAGGACAACCTCGCTGCAAGAAGGATCCGGACCCAGGTGGTCGTCCTGAAGAAAGTCGCTTTCGTGATCATCGCCATTGTCACGCTGGCCTGCGCGCTGATGGCCTTTCCCTCGGTGCGGCACCTGGGCGCCAGTCTGCTGGCGTCGGCCGGAATCGCAGGCATCATCGTCGGCTTCGCCGCGCAGCGCAGTCTCGGCACCTTGGTGTCAGGCTTGCAGATCGCCCTCACTCAGCCGATTCGCATCGACGATGTGGTCATCGTTGAAAACGAATGGGGCAGGATCGAGGAGATCGCGCTGACCTATGTCGTGGTGCGCATCTGGGACCTGCGCCGCCTGGTTGTGCCGACCAGCTATTTCCTGGAAAAGCCGTTTCAGAACTGGACCCGGGTTTCGGCGGACCTGCTGGGAACAGTGATGCTGTATGTCGATTACACGGCGCCGCTCAAGGCGATGCGCGAGGAACTGGACCGCATCCTCGAACAATCCAAGCTGTGGGACCACAAGGTGAAAGTGCTGCAAGTGACCGATGCCACGGACCGGACCCTGGAGCTGCGCGCATTGGTCAGCGCTGGCAACGCTTCGGCGGCATGGGATCTGCGCTGCGAAGTGCGCGAGGCAATGGTGGATTTCCTGCAACGTAATTATCCTGAGTGCCTGCCCAGGACACGGGCGGAGGTTGAGACAAATCTGCACCGGATCGAGCGTAAAACCGAATCCTGAAGGTGACCAATCTGAAATTTCTGTGGACATTGCCGGCTTTCCCCGTCCTTGACCGGGCCCGGTGCTGCGTGGATCCGGACCGTGCCCCTCCCGAAGCGCCCAATCCCGCGAAATTCTGCACGTCGTCGGCAGGCGACGTGAGTTCCCTTACAAAACAGGTGATTGAGCCGATGCTGGGATTCATGTCGGGCCAGAGCCACACAAACAAGGCTTTTGCCTGGCATGCAGGCGAGCCACGCCCCCGAGCACGCGCTAAGCCGTTGTTAGCCCGAAGAAATGCGCCCTGGCATAGCGGTTGCACCGACGTTTCATACCAGACGCGCAGCATGGCTTTGCGCGGCTTGCGCGGGACTTGGCGGGGTTGGCAACGCTAACCGCAAAGAGGGCGCGAATATCGCTCTCCGGTTGTGCATGCCCAACCCCTGATTCGATCCATTTTGAATGACGGAGGAACTGATCATGATGAAGACATCCCTTGTTTTATTGATCCTCGGAGCTGCGCTCAGCGCCCCGAGCTGGGCCGACGATGAGCATACCTATGGGCGGGTGATCCGGGTGGAACCAGCCGCCACGTTCGGTTACGACGATGGCCGTGGCCAGTATCAAATCCAATTCGAATTGGGCGGCCAGCGCTACTGGACCCAAAGCGACACCTATCCGGGCGCCTATATCGAGGTTCCCACCCGCGGAGAACGCGAGGAACATCATGGCGACTACGACCGGGAGGAACATCACGAACATCACCGTTGGCATCACGATGACGATGACTAGAGTGCCGCCGGCGAAATTACAAACAAGCGGTCATTCGCCATTGTGCGACCCTTTCGACAATGGGCGCAGCACATTCGAATCGGCGCTCCCCTACCCGTTGGCTGCCAAAACACTTGTCGGCCATTTCCTCGCGACTGGAGAAATTCCATGCAGAAGATCACCCCTTTCCTTTGGTATTCCCAGGGGGCCGAGGAGGCAAGCGCGTTCTACGCAACTGTCTTTCCCGACTCGCGCGTTACCCGTGTTACGACTATGCCGAGCGAGTCGCCGAGCGGCCCGCCAGGTTCCGTGAAAATCGTCGAGTTCGTTCTTTGCGGGCAGCCCTTTGTCGCAATGAGCGCCGGACCGCTCGACCCATTCAACCATGCTGTGTCATTCGTCGTTAACTGCGAGGATCAGGCCGAGATCGACCGCTACTGGAATGCACTTCTCGATGGTGGGTCGGCGGAGCAGTGCGGTTGGCTCAAGGATCGCTTCGGCCTCTCGTGGCAGATCGTCCCAACCGTTCTCGGCGAGATGATGGGCGACCCCGATCAAGCCAAGGCCAAGCGGGCCGCAGACGCCATGATGAAGATGGTCAAACTCGACATCGCCGCACTGCAAGCAGCTTATGAAGGAACGCTGGTTTAAATGTCCAGTTTTCATTGCACGATGCTTGCTTACGGTCGCGGGAGAAATATACCTTTAGGCAACAGGCGGAACAAGACGTCTGCGGAGCGTTTGCGAGTGCTTCCCACAGGTAAACCAAACGAAAGGAAATATCATGGCCAGCTCAAATATGAAAAAGTTTCTTGCCTTATATCTCGTGCCAGCCCCGGTAATTGACGAGTGGGCAAAGACCGACCCCGAAACGAAAAAGATTGCGGAAGAGAAAATGCAGGTCGAGTGGGGCGAATGGATGGGTGCCCACGCAAGCATGATCATCAGCACAGACGCTGGCGGGAAGACCAAACGGGTCACGTCAAGTGGCGTTTCCGACACCAGGAACGATATCATGCTGTACTCAATCGTAGAGGCCGAGTCGCATGAAGCCGCGGCGCAATCGTTCGAAAACCATCCGCATCTGCAAATTCAGCAATCATCCATCGAAATCATGGAAATCAGGCCGATGGGGGGAACGTGACGACGCTATCGGCCCACTGGAGACACTTCAAACGGGAATTGAGCAAGAAAGGAGCTTCCCATGATCGCGCTT
>JBAWGM010000019.1:0-14786 GCA_049592895.1 Thiobacillaceae bacterium
CTTGCAGATTCGTCTTTCACGCGTTGCCATTCTCGCTATCTCGATGCCGCCGCAATCTCGCACGGGGATAGAACAGAAACTGATTGATTTTACATAGCGTGACTTTGCAAGGTCTCCGCTACGCGTCGCACAAATTGGCGTGTCGGTGGATCTGTTTGGTGGTGATTTTGGGTGTGGGTTGTTCGGGGAGCTCCAGGCTTAGCAAGTCGAGCAGAACTTGGTGTTCGATTTCGGGTTGTGTGTAGCGCGAGAGCACGAGTTCACGTCCGTCTGAGGTGGGCACATGCACGTCAACCATCTGCATGGTCTTGAATCTGTCGAGCACCTCGCGGGGTGTCAGCCCCCAGCGACCAGCCTTGAAAGGGATCGTCGCAAGGGGGATTCACGCCAGCAGCGCAGGCAACGCGCGTTCATTCCGCGCACCCAACCCCCCCAAAGTGCTGAAGAAAGCGGTGCGGGACCCGGAGAAACGGACGATACAATATCTGACGGGCAGACGGCGCTTAAGTTGTGGGCGGCATTAGACGGCCTTTGGATGGGATTTGTGTTTCGCATCCGGCGCAGCGATATGCGCACAATCTTGCCGCTTGAAAGAAGGCACGTATTGGAAATACCTATGCGGAAACAGTCCGACGCAAAACTTTCCGTTTACGCCGCGCTCGCGAGCAATCTCGCTATCGCAGTGACCAAGTTCGTAGCGGCGGCGCTCACGGGTAGCTCGGCAATGCTTAGCGAAGGGGTGCATTCCCTCGTCGACACCGCCAACGAGTTGTTGCTGTTGTATGGGATGAAGCGCGCGGCTCGGCCTCCCGACACCAGCCACCCCTTTGGCTACGGTCGCGAGTTGTACTTCTGGAGTTTCATCGTCGCATTAATGGTTCTCGCGTTGGGCGCCGCGGCGTCCTTCTATGAAGGAATCAATCACGTTCTGCATCCTGAGCCGATGCGAAATTTGGTGCTCAACTATGTGGTGCTCGCCGCATCGTTTGGGTTCGAGGGCGTGTCGTGGTGGGCGGGACTCAAAGCATTCCGTGCGACCAAGGGCAGCCAGGGCTACTTTGACGCATTCCGTGACAGCAAGGATCCGACCACATTTACGGTGCTCTTTGAGGACACTGCTGCACTGCTTGGCTTGCTGATCGCGGCAGCGGGAATCGCGGCAGCGCACGCACTTAACGCGCCACGGCTTGATGGCGTTGCATCGATCGGCATCGGACTGGTGCTCCTGGTATCATCGCTGCTGCTGGCGCGAGAGACCAAGGGGCTGCTGATCGGCGAATCGGCACTTCCGCGCGTGCGCGATGCAATCTTGCGCATCGCCTGTGAAGATCCGGACGTGCGCACCGCCAATGGCGTGCTGACCGTACATATGGGCGTGAGTCAGGTTGTCGCCGCGCTGAGTGTCGAGTTCCAAGATGCGCTGAACACCACGCAGATCGAAACGTGCGTCAACCGCATCGAGGCGGCGATCAAGCGCGCGCAACCGGACATAACAATGCTGTTCGTCAAGCCGCAGAGCGCCGAAACGTGGCGACACCGAATGGAGCAGTTGGCGGCGGCTTCGGACCACGCCGGCGACACTGGGTAATGTCGGATCGTCACCACGCGGCGTCGCGGGGACACCCCCGGGACGTGTGGGCCAGCCCGGAGAGATCGCCGAAGCCGTTGGCTCGGCGTTGACCGTCCGAATTAGATGAACAAGCGGACTATTGCGGCGACCATCCCGTAGTCCGGTCCTGGTCGACTGCGTAAGCGACTGTCAGACCACGCTGCCAGCCTGTCGGCTTTGGGTGGCTTTCACGGACTCTATTGACGCCTGAAACAGCTCAAGATCCTTCTCATACTCAGCCGCATCTGCGCGGTTGATCTGTATTGCGCATGCATCGATGCCGGCAAGCCGGCAGGGAAATCAAACTCGGGGATCGGCACTCGGTCATCTTCGGCCCAGGTTTCTCCGTACAACGTGGTCCGGGCGCCTGTGCTCGGCAACAAGAGTGTGTTGGCCCCTCACAGCTCCTTCTTGCTCTTTGCCGTTGCTTTCGCCAAGTCCTGCTTCATTCGAAGCTTCACAATTCTCGGGCGCCAATGAAGATACGGACGATTCAAAGTGAAAACCTCATCCGGGCAACTATACTTCCGTGATGTCTGCGACCATGGACCCAAACGCCAACACCCACGGCAGCATGCCAGAGCTCGCGTCTTCGAAGTGCAAATCCCGAGATCGAGGGCTGAGTCGCTAATGGCGCACGGGCCGCGCATCTACAATCTGTTTCCATTGCTGGCCGGATCGGTGCGCGATTGGGAAGCGCAATTGGCTCGGATCGCCGCGATGGATTTCGACTGGGTGTACCTGAACCCATTCCACTATCCGGGCTTTTCCGGCAGCCTCTATGCGGTCAAGGATTACTACCGGCTGCACCCCTTGTTTCAGGGGCGCAGCAGGCAACTGCCGGAGGATCTGCTGCGCGAATTTGTCCAACAAGCGGAAGCGCAGGGCCTGTCGGTGATGATGGACCTGGTTGTCAACCATACCGCCAAGGATTCGGAATTGGTGGCGCAACATCCCGAATGGTTTGCGCACGAGACGGACGGATCGCTTCGCTCGCCCTTTGCGGTGGACCCGATCGATCCGACGCAGAGAACGGTGTGGGCCGACCTGGCGGAAATCGACTATGAGCGGCCGGTGGACCTCGCAGGACTACTCGCGTACTGGCGCGAGCTGGTGCGTCACTACACGGCGCTTGGCTTCCATGGATTCCGCTGCGACGCAGCCTACAAGGTGCCGGGCGAAGTGTGGTCACAGCTGATCGGCGCGGCACGGGGGGTCAATTCGGATACGAAGTTTCTTGCAGAAACCCTGGGCTGCCAGCCAAAGCAGGTGACCCAGTTGCACGATGCCGGTTTCGATTACCTGTTCAACAGCGCCAAATGGTGGGACTTTCACTCCGACTGGCTGCTCGAACAATATGAAGCCTACCGTCACATCGCACCTTCCATCGCCTTCCCTGAAAGTCACGACACGGAACGGCTGGCAGCCGAATCGAACGGCGACGCGCGTGTGTCACGCCAGCGCTACCTGTTCGCCGCCTTCTTTTCGGCCGGGGTGATGATGCCGATCGGCTTCGAGTTTGGCTTTCGGCACAAGCTTCATATCGTCAACACCCGGCCCGATGATTGGGAAGAGCCGGCATTTGATCTGAGCGCCTTCGTCCGTGCGACAAACGAGATGAAAGCCGCATGTCCAGCGTTGAACGAAGAGGGACCACAGCGGCGCTTCACCGCGGCGCACGAGCCGATGGTAGGGCTGCTGAGGAGCGCAATCAACGGGCCCGAGCGCGTCGCCGCCCTGAACAATTCCGATCCACTCAACAGCCACGAATTTCCTCTCGCGGCACTGGCGGAGAATATCGGCGACACGACGGGTAACATACGTGAAATCACTCCTCTTGGCGCGCAGCAGCCACTTCCCAGCGACGGTCGCTTGCATTTTTCGCCCCTGGAAATTCGCATTTTTCATCGTCCGCTCCTAGAGTGAAGAAAAGGAGGCAGTTTGGACACGCTCAACACCATCATCATCGAGAATATCTATCCGGTGCTGGACAATGGCCGCTACCCGGTGAAGCGCGAGGTGGGCGACGTGCTGCAAGTAGAAGCGGACATCCTCAAAGAGGGACACGATGTGCTGGCCGCTGTGCTGAAATATCGAGAAGCCACCGACACCGTCTGGCGCGAAGCCGCGATGTCACACCTGACCAACGACCGCTGGCGCGGTGAATTTCCATTGGCCCGCAACACGCGCTACCACTATCTCATCCAGGCCTGGAGCGATCACTTCGAATCTTGGCGCAAGGAAATTGAGAAGAAGGGGGCGGCAGGGCGCAGCGTGAGCCTGGAACTGCTTGAAGGTCGCGCGCTGGTGGCCGAGGCGGCGAAGCGGTCCGAAGCCGAAGACAGACGTCAGCTAGAGCGGGTGGTAGCAAATTTCGATCGGCAAACCGAGGATGAAGAGCGCCTTGACGTCCTGCTGGCGCCGGCCTTGCGCCGCCTGATGGCGCGCTGGCCGGACAAGAGCCTGGCCGCGGTCTCGAAGCCGGAACTTGAGGTCGTGGTGGACCGCGTTGCGGCACGCTTTGCGAGCTGGTACGAAATGTTTCCGCGTTCGCAGGGAAAGATTGCAGGAAAGGGCGCCACGTTCAAGGACTGCGAAGCGCGACTGCCGGAAATTCGCGAGCTGGGCTTCGACGTGGTCTACCTGGTGCCCATCCATCCTATCGGGCTCACCCATCGCAAAGGCCCCAACAACAGCCCCGACGCCGGGCCCGAAGACCCTGGCAGCCCGTACGCGATCGGTTCTGAAGCGGGCGGCCATCGGGCTATACATCCGGACCTGGGGAGCCTGGAGGATTTTCGCGCCTTCGTGCGCAGGGCCAACGAACTGGAGATGGAAGTGGCGCTCGACTTCGCCATCCAGTGCTCGCCGGACCATCCCTACGTCCGCGCCCATCCCGAATGGTTCAGCTACCGCCCTGACGGAAGCATCAAGCACGCGGAAAATCCGCCCAAGAAATACGAAGACATCATCAATGTGAATTTCTACGGGCCGCACCAGTTGGAGATGTGGAAGGAATGGCGCGACGTAGTGTTGTTCTGGATCGAACAGGGGGTCAAGACCTTTCGCGTCGACAACCCGCACACCAAGCCGATCGCGTTCTGGGAATGGCTGATCCGCGAGGTGCAGGACAAATACCCTGAGGTGATCTTCCTGTCTGAGGCCTTCACCCGGCCCAAACTTCTCAAGATACTGGCGAAGGCCGGCTTTACCCAGTCCTACACCTACTTCACCTGGCGCAACTTCAAGCAGGAACTTATCGACTACCTCACCGAACTGACCCAGAGCGAAGCGAAAGAATACTTGCGCCCGAATTTTTTTACCAACACGCCTGACATTCTGCCGACCTTCCTGCAAACCGGCGGCAGACCAGGATTTCAGATCCGGCTGGTGCTGGCCGCCACTCTCTCCAGCGTGTATGGCATCTACAACGGCTTCGAGCTATGCGAGGCAACTGCCATCCCCGGCAGCGAGGAGTACCTGGATTCGGAGAAATTCCAATACAAGGTTTGGGACTGGGATCGGCCCGGCAACATCAAGGACTGCATCACCCGCATCAACGCCATCCGGCGCGAGAACCCTGCATTGCAGGAACTGGAGAACCTGCGCTTTTATCCCGCCGATGACGACAGCGTGCTGTTCTACGGCAAGTCAACGCTCGACGGCGCCAACACGATCTTTGTCGCAGTCAACCTTGACCCGTTCGAGCCGCACCAGGCGGTGCTGGAATTTCCGCTGCAAGCGCTTGGCATACCGCGCGAGCGGACCTTCCAGGTGGAGGAATTGCTGAGCGGCCAGAAGCACCTGTGGCGTGGACACCGGCATATCGCCGACCTAGACCCGCACAAGAATCCGGCGGAAATCTACCGCATTACGCGCTGGGACTATCGCGACTACGTAGAGACCTGTTTCTGAGCCGTTGCGATGCTGGAAGACGATCCGCTCTGGTACAAAGACGCCATCATCTACGAGCTCCACGTCAAGGCGTTCTACGACAGCACCGGCGACGGCATAGGGGATTTCCGCGGACTGGCGCAAAAGCTCGACTACCTGCAGGAGCTTGGAGTCAACACCTTGTGGCTGTTGCCTTTTTATCCTTCGCCGCAGCGCGATGACGGCTACGACATCTCCGACTATCGCAACGTCCATCCGGACTACGGCAGCATGGCCGACTTCCGCGCCCTGATACGCGAAGCGCACCGGCGCGGCATCCGGGTGATTACCGAGCTGGTCATCAACCACACCTCCGACCAGCATCCCTGGTTCCAGGCCGCACGCCAGGCGCCGCGCCACTCGGCGAAGCGCGACTATTATCTGTGGAGCGACACCGACAAGCGCTTTCCGGAAACGCGCATCATCTTCAGCGACGCGGAGAAGTCCAACTGGGCCTGGGACGAGTTGGCGCAAGCTTATTACTGGCATCGCTTCTTCTCCCACCAGCCTGACCTCAACCACAACAACCCGCACGTGGTGAAGGCCGTGATGCGCGTGATGTCGCACTGGTTCCATCTCGGCGTCGACGGGATGCGGCTGGACGCTGTGCCCTATCTCTGTGTGCGTGAAGGCACCAGCAACGAGAACCTGCCCGAGACCCATGCGGTGATCAAATACATGCGCGCGCAGCTCGACCGACATTACCACAACCGCATGTTCCTGGCCGAAGCCAACCAGTGGCCGGAAGACGTGCGCGACTATTTCGGCGAGGGTGACGAATGCCACATGGCCTACCACTTTCCTTTGATGCCCAGGATGTACATGGCCATCGCCCAGGAGGATCGCCACCCCATCACCGAGATCATGCAGCAGACGCCGGATATCCCCGACACCTGCCAATGGGCGATCTTCCTGCGCAACCACGACGAGCTCACTCTCGAAATGGTGACCGACAAGGAGCGCGACTACATGTACCAGATGTATGCCGCCGAACCGCGCGCGCGGCTCAACCTGGGGATACGCCGCCGGCTTGCGCCGCTGATGGACAACGACCTTGACAAGATCAAGCTGATGAACAGCCTGCTGCTGTCGATGCCCGGCTCGCCCATCATCTACTACGGCGACGAGATCGGCATGGGCGACAACATCTACCTGGGCGACCGCAATGGCGTGCGCACCCCCATGCAGTGGAGCCCGGACCGCAATGCCGGATTCTCCAAGGCCGACCCGCAGCGCCTCTACCTGCCGCCCAACATGGATCCAGTGTATGGCTTCGAGGCAGTCAACGTCGAAGCCCAGTCGCGCCAGCAATCCTCGCTGCTCAATTGGATGCGGCACATCCTGGCGGTGCGCAAGAACCACCAGGCTTTCGGGCGCGGCAGCCTCACGTTCCTCAAACCGCGCAACCGCAAGATTTTTGCCTATCTGCGCGAACACGGCGATGACCTCATCCTGTGCGTCGCCAATCTGGCGCGCACCGCACAACCGGTGGAGCTGGATCTCTCCGCTTATCAGGGGCGCGTGCCGGTGGAGATGATGGGCCGCATCGCGTTTCCGCCGATCGGCGAACTGCCTTATCTGCTCACGCTCCCAGGGCACGTCTTCTATTGGTTCAGTCTCGCCCTCGGTGAAGAAGCGCCGGAACGTCACGAGGAAGCCTTGCCGCGTGGAGAACTGCCGATGCTGGTACTGTTCGACGGCTGGCGAAGTTTCTTCCGCGATCGAGTGGTCCCGTGGCGGGTTGCCCTGGCGGAGAGGACGCGAACCCAGCTCGAAGCGGAAGTTCTTCCCGGCTTTCTCAACACCCAGCGTTGGTATGCGGCCAAGGGCGAGGCGCTCATGCGCGCCAGGCTGATCGACCACCTGGAGTGGGAAAATGACGGCAAGCGATGGCTGTTAGGCCTGGTTCAGACGGAAAGTCGGGACGAGACAAAGTCGACCTATTTCCTGCCCCTGGGATTGAAGTGGGAAGACGAGCGCGAAGAGCCGTCGCGGGTATACGCCATTGCCCGGGTGCGCCAGCAGGCAAAGGTTGGCGTGATTACAGACGCGTTTGCAGACGAGGCTTTCAGCCGCGCACTGGTACGTGCGCTGGGCGCGGGCGGCGAACTGCGCTGTGCGCATGGCGCGATTCGTTTCGCACCCACCAGCGTCTTTGCCGAACTGGTGGATGAGGGGTTGAGCGATCTCGCGGTAAGCGTCTCAACTTCGAGCAGCAACACGACGGTGACGGTAGGCGGCAATCTGTTCCTGAAGGGCTACCGTCGCCTGCAGGCGGGGATCAATCCGGAAGTCGAGATGGGCCGCTTCCTCACCGAGGTCGCGCATTTTCCCAACAGCGTCCCAGTGGCAGGTTTAATGGAATACCAGGGAGAAAGCGACCTCGTCCCGGTGACGCTGGTTCTCTTGCAGGGCTACGTGGAAAACCAGGGCGACGGTCAGCGCTATACCGTAGATTATCTCGCCCGTTTCCTGGAAGACTGCCGTGTGACCCCCGATCTACCGCGCTCCCCGGATGAAGCGCATGCAGCCTATCTTTCGCTCATGCGCACGCTGGGGCAGCGGACGGCTGAGTTGCACCAAGCCCTGGGCAGGCCAAGCGGGGACCCGGCCTTCGATCCGGAACCGGTCAGCCAACAGGAACTGGCGCACTGGGCGGAAACCGCGGGCGAGGAGGCCGAATCCACGCTGGCGCTGATCCAAAAGCAGCGCTCCACGCTTGATGCCGAGATTCAACGGGACGTCGATGTCTTGCTCGAGCGGCGCAGTGAAATCATGCGGCGCATTGAGGACGCTGTTCCGATGCTGCTGCCAATGATGAAGACCCGCTATCACGGCGATTATCACCTGGGCCAGGTGCTGCTCAGGCAGAACGATTTTGTGTTGATCGATTTTGAAGGCGAACCTGCCCGCGCCATCGCGGAGCGGCGGCAGAAGCACTCAGCGCTCAGGGATGTTGCCGGCATGCTGCGCTCATTCAACTATGCGGCATACGCGGCGCTCGCCCAGGTTAGCAGCGGACGGCCGGGGGACGAAGCGCTTGAAGTGTTCGCGCAACAGTGGGAAACGGAAACGCGGGCAACATTTCTCGACACCTATTTCGAGATCATGGGCGACACAGACTTGTATCCGGATCGAAAGTCGGCACGCCTTCTGATCGATTTGTTTCTGTTCGAAAAGGCGTTTTATGAACTGCGCTACGAGCTCGGCCACCGCCCCGACTGGGTGCGCATCCCCTTGCTCGGTATTCTGGAACTGCTGGACGGCTAGCTCCGGCCATCGTCTGGTTTCGTTTTTGGCAACAAAGTGCGCGCAGGCGATAATTTATCGGGGCCGGGGTTTCAGGCCAGGACGGCGCCAGCGCCGAGGAGAACGAAGTGGAAAAAAAACTGAGAAAGCATATCGTCGCGCCCTCGCCCGAGGTTCGTACCGGCATGCCCGGCGACGCCATCGACATCATCGTCGAGGCGGAGGTTTTGGTGAGCTCGGAAGCGGAGGGCTTTCCTCTGGACAATATCGTCGACAGCAGTAGCGGCCCGGGGAGTTCGCAATGGGTGGCTGGAACCACCGGCCCTCAGACCCTGGTGTTCAAATTCGACGCGCCGCAGCACATCAGCGGCATCAATTACGAAATAGAGGAAAACGAAACGGCGCGCACACAGGAAGTATCGTTCGAGGTCTCCTCCGATGCCGGCGCGCATTTCCGCGAAGTTCTGCGGCAGGAGTACAACTTCAGTCCTGACGGCAGCACCTATGAACGAGAGGAACTGACATTCGACCTGCCGGGTGTCACCCAGCTAAGGATGGTCATCAAGCCCGATAAAGGAAATCGCGAATGCCGGGCCAAACTGAACAGCATCGTGTTCAGGCGCAAGATCGCGTGACCGCTTGCCTGTGAACCGGGGCGCCCTTGTCGAGCAATGCCTGACGCAGTCCCGCGAGCTCCTGCGCCGCAACCTGACGTCCCACGGCATCCTCGCCGCAAGCCGCACGCCGCAGGCTGAAGCACGCAACTACACCCATATTTTCGGCCGCGACGCCTCAATATGCGCCCTGGGCATGGCGGTGTCGGGCGACCCGGAACTGCGCGCCGCGGCCAAGAGCGGCCTTTTGACCCTGGCTCGCCACCAAGCCGACAACGGTCAGATCCCCAAGTACGTCGACCCGGAAAATGACAGCGCGGACTTCTGGTATCTCGGCTGCATCGACGCCACACTCTGGTGGTTGATCGCCCTGCGGCTGCTTTCCCGACTTGCACCCGACGAGCGGATCGAGGGGGCGCTGCACGAATCGGTTGAACGGGCTTTGACCTGGCTCAAGTGCCAGGAACATCCGCAGATCTTTCTGGTGCGCCAGGACGAGGCCAGCGACTGGGCCGACATCATGCCGCGATCCGGTTTCGTGCTCTACAGCAATGCCCTCTGGTACGGTGTCAAACGTCTCTACGGGCTGCCCAACGCGGACGCAACACGCTTCCACTTCAACCACCTCTTTTTCCCCTTTTCGCGCGACGTGCCGGACTACCGGCGGTTGCGGCTGCTGACCCATTACGTGCGCAACCGCGCCAAGGGAGGCGAGCTCTACTTGAGCTTCGTCAACTTTTCCTTTTGGGGCGAAGAGGGCGACGTATTCGGCAATTTGCTCGCCGTTCTCTTTGGCCTGGCCGACGAACGCCCGGCGAATCGCATCCTTCACGCCTTGCAATCGGTCGCGTCCGCCAGTCCCTATCCCATTTCCACGGTGCTTCAACCCATTGCGCCCGCTGATCCGCTGTGGCGTCGCTATATGGGACGCCACCGCCAGAACCTGGAATGGCAGTACCATAATGGCGGCGCCTGGCCCTTCATCGGCGGTTTCTGGGTCATGGCACTGGCTGCCATAGGCCGGCGACAGGCCGCGGCGGCGCAGCTGTCGCGTCTGGCCGATGCCAACGCCGTAGGTGGCTGGGGATTTCACGAGTGGTTCCATGGCCGCACCGGCGAACCCCGCGGCATGCTTGGACAGTCGTGGAATGCATCCATGTTCCTGCTGGCGCATCACGCCATGGGAGCAAGAGTGTTCTATTGATATTTCCTAAATGACAGTTTCTTCCGCGTTTGCATGTCTCACTTCCGGTATTGATACTGGGAGACATGAACGTGACACGAAAGCGCTTGAGCCGCGGTCGCCCCATGGCCCGCTCCTTGTCGATGCGCTTGTCACTGTGCGCGAGCACGTAGGTGTCTTCGTCCTGATCCAGACGCTTGACCGCGATGCCATCGCGCACCCGTTGCCACGGCTGGGACATCGATCCGGTTCAGAAAGTCGCCCAGGGTGGTCGAGTCGGCGGAATTGCCCGCCAGCACCTCGTAGCTCAGCGAAAAGCCCTCCGGCGTGACGATCAACCCGATCACCACCCGACGACAGTCGAAACGCTTGTCGCGGCTATAGCCGTATTGCCGTTTGTCGCCCTCGTCGCGCAGCGTGTCCGTTTCGAAATAGGTGCTGGTCAGATCATAGAGCAGCACATCGAACTTTGCCCCAAACAGTTCGCCCCAGCGTTCGCATAAGAACTTGAACAACGCGTCCTTGTGCGCCACCAGTTTGTCCAGGCAGCGGTACAGCGTGTTCTTCTGCGCCAGCGTGAAATCGCCACCGAGCAGATCGGCCATCGCGCTCACATCAAACCAGTGCCGATGCAGCCGCCACTCGGACCCAAAAATCACCGATCCGGGTCGCGAACGGTGAAAGTCGGGCTTACCGATGCGGCGCGACAAGTAAATTAGGACGCGGACAATAACCTGTGCGCCCGTAGGATGATTGGTGGGCCCGGTGGGACTCGAACCCACGACCAAAGGATTATGAGTCCTCTGCTCTAACCAACTGAGCTACAGGCCCGGCGGGAATGGGGCAGAAGAAACGGGTCTTCCGCCTTATTCATTGCCCATAAAGCTCTTGAGTTTCTCCGACCGGGTCGGGTGGCGCAGCTTGCGCAGGGCTTTGGCCTCTATCTGGCGTATGCGCTCGCGGGTGACATCGAACTGCTTGCCCACTTCTTCCAGGGTGTGATCGGTGTTCATCTCAATGCCGAAGCGCATGCGCAACACCTTGGCTTCGCGCACGGTCAGGCTGTCGAGGATCTCGCGGGTGGCATCGCGCAGGTTGGCGTACACCGCAGAGTCGTCCGGCGCCAAGGTGGACTGGTCCTCGATGAAATCGCCCAGGTGGGAATCCTCGTCGTCGCCGATGGGGGTTTCCATGGAGATGGGCTCCTTGGCGATTTTCATGATCTTGCGGATCTTGTCCTCAGGCATTTCCATCTTCTTCGCCAGCATCGCCGGATCGGGCTCCTGCCCGGTTTCCTGCAGGATCTGACGCGAAATCCGGTTCATCTTGTTGATCGTTTCGATCATGTGCACCGGGATGCGGATGGTCCGAGCCTGGTCCGCGATGGAGCGCGTGATAGCCTGGCGTATCCACCAAGTGGCGTAGGTCGAGAACTTGTAGCCGCGCCGGTATTCGAACTTGTCGACCGCCTTCATCAGGCCGATGTTGCCTTCCTGGATCAGATCGAGGAACTGCAGCCCGCGGTTGGTGTATTTCTTCGCGATGGAGATCACCAGCCGCAGGTTGGCTTCGATCATCTCGCGTTTGGCGCGGCGCGCCTTGGCTTCGCCGGTGGACATCTGGCGGTTGATTTCCTTCAGTTCCCTGATGGGCAGTCCGGCCTTTTCCTCGATGGCCCTGAGCCTTTCCTGGTGCTCTTTGACTTCGTACTGCACGCGGGTGAGAGCGGCGCTGTAGGCCTTCTTGGCCGCCATTTCCTTGTCCACCCAGTCGTAACTGGTTTCGTGGCCGGGAAAGGCGCGAATGAAATGAGCGCGCGGCATGCCGGCCTTGTTGACGGCGAGATCCATGACCTGGCGTTCATGGCCGCGAATCTTTTCGACCGTGCCGCGCAGGCCGTCGCACAGGGCTTCCACCTGTTTGACGGAAAAGCGGATTTCCATCAGCAGCTCGGTTACGTCGGATTGGGCCTTGACCTGCTGCTTGCTGCCCAGGCCGAACTTGGCGGTGGCGGCCTGCAGTTTCTTGTAGCCTTTGGCGATGGCGTCAAAACGGACCAAGGCATCGGCCTTGAGCTGGGCCAGATTGGCAGCGGCCGCAGCGGCGCCGTCATCGTCGCTATCCTCTTCCTCATCGCCCGCCGAACCGCTCCTGTCCTCGGCGTCGCGGAACGCATCGGCAGTTGATTCCACGTTGGCAAAACCGTCCACCAGCTCATCGACGCGCATTTCATCCCGCTTGATCAGCTCCACCAGGTTGAGGACTTGCTGAATCGTCATGGGGCAGGAGGAAATAGCCTGCACCATATGCTTCAGGCCTTCCTCGATGCGCTTGGCAATCTCGATTTCGCCTTCCCGGGTCAGCAGTTCCACCGAGCCCATTTCACGCATGTACATACGCACCGGGTCGGTGGTGCGGCCAAACTCGGAGTCAACTGACGAAAGCGCCTGCTCGGCCTCTTCCACCACGTCCTCGTCGGCAACCTGCGCGGTGGTTTCGTTCATCAGCAGGGCCTCGGCGTCGGGGGCCTCATCGAACACCTGGATACCCATGTCGTTGATCATGCTGATGATGCCCTCGATCTGTTCGGCATCCAGCATTTCATCCGGCAGGTGGTCGTTGACCTCGGCGTAGGTCAGATAGCCCCGCTCCTTGCCCAGCAGGATGAGGGTCTTCAGCCGGGTGCGGCGGGCTTCCTGTTCGGCCTGGGTCAGTTCGGTGCGCTGTTGGGCTTGAGCTCTGGAAAGGGCGGCATCTATCTTCTTGCTGGCCCGTTTCATGTCTGTGGCCTTGGCCTTGGTTTTGATCCTGACAGTTGACATATTCCGCGTCCGATAAGGTAGTTTTCCCCACTTCGCTTGTGAGGGTTTTACCGCAAAATCGCTAATTGTACCCAGTTTTCCCCCTTCATCAGAAGGCAAGAATTGGGCCATATCAGGCCCTGGTTTGGGCCAAAAGTTCCAATAATTCCTGACGATGGGACGGACTGAGGTTTTCCGGTCCGGTCTGGCTCAATTCTGCCAGCCGTCGACGGCCCCACAGGTCCTGCATCTGCTTGAGCAAGCCGCTGAATTCGGCTTCCAGGTCAAAATCATCTCCGAACCCCATGATCTCCATGTGTAGGGTCTCCACCAGTTTTTCAAGCGGCCCGCCCCGGGCGGCTTCTTCCAGTGCTGCCCCGGAACTGGCGGTCTCGGTCGATAACCAGGCGAGTAGTTCGGCCAGTTCCCGGGCAAAGGGCTCAGTGGGGACCAATCTGACCCGATCGATCCGCTTTGCCCAATCGGGCTTGTGCAACAGCAGGCGGGCGATCTGGCGATAGGGCGAGGCCTGCCGGGTGCTCGAACGGGGCGGGGGGTCCGGTTTGCGTACCCGCAAATCATTTCTTCGCCGTGATTCCGCGCCCTGCCCCAGCAGGCCATCCACCTCCCCTGATCCCACACCAAGCCGTTGTCCCAGTTCGCGTCGGATTAGCGCGGCCAACAGGGGTGCGCCGGTTAGCCTGGCGAACAGCGGCTGGGCAGTCTTGAGCACCCGGGCCCGGCTCTCCTGGGTGGTAATGGCTTCATTCTCGATCAGGTGGCGCACCATGAATTCGGATAGCGGCACTGCCTGCTGTTGCAGCAAATTCTCAAGCGCGGCAGCGCCGTTGGCGCGGACGTAAGTGTCCGGATCATCGCCTTCAGGCAGGAACAGGAAGGCGACTTCCTTGCCATCCTGCAAGGCGTCAAGCGTATTCTCCAGCGCGCGCCAAGCCGCTTTGCGGCCGGCGTTGTCTCCGTCGAAGCAGTAGAAGACCTTGTCCGTGTGGCGCAGCAGGGTGCGTGCGTGGACCGGCGTTGTGGCGGTGCCCAGGGTGGCGACAGCGTAGGTGATGCCGAATTGGGCCAGGGCCACCACATCCATATAGCCTTCCACCACCACGACCTTGCCGGCTGCGCGAACCGCCTGGCGCGCTTCGAACAGGCCGTAGATTTCGCTGCCCTTGCTGAATAGCGGTGTTTCCGGCGAGTTCAGGTATTTGGGTTCGCCGTGATCGAGGATGCGCCCGCCAAAGCCGATGACATTGCCCTTGTTGTTGCGGATGGGAAACATGATGCGGTCGCGAAACCGATCGTAACGTCCGTGCTCCCCGTCAATCACCAGACCGACGGTGGCCAGTTCGGTCGCCTGATAGTCGGGAAACACGGCTTTCAGG
>JBAWGM010000020.1:0-6243 GCA_049592895.1 Thiobacillaceae bacterium
TTCAAGCGCTGCGGCGAGCGCAGCGATGTCGCGGTCGCGCGTGTCGCGCCCCAGCGTCTCGGCCTGCAGGCGTCCGAGATCGGCGACGTCGGCCGGCAGCTTGTCCGGTGCGGGCAGAGCGGCGCCATCGACCAGCACAGGAATCACGCGCTTGCGGCAGCGCAGCGCCTCGGCCACCTCCCAGCGCACAAAATCGTCGCCCCCGCTTGCCTCCCGTTGCTCCAGCGCGGAATACCAGGACGGACCGATGACCACCAGCACGATGTCGTAATCCGCCAGCCGTTCCGCCAACAGCCTCCGCCAATCCTCGCCGGGCGCGATGTCCTGCAGATCGAGGAACACCTTGTCGCGCGCAAACCAGGCGGCGAGCCGGTCGTGGAGCAGCTGGGCAGTCGCGGAGCTATCGTCGCGGCGATAGCTGATGAAGATGTTCGGCATAAGGTGTGGGCGTCACCGCGCGTCATTGGAGCCTGGCCCTTAGTATAGGAAAGGAGTTCGTGCTGTTCTGAGGGATCGCACTCCCAATTCACCCTCCGTACATGCGGGTAAGCGCTGTGCCGCGTGGGCACGCTGCGCTTTGCCCACCCTACCTCGCTGACCCCATTTCCTTTGTGACCAAGAGCGCCGGCAAGTGGTGTTGATGGACTGGACATAGCGTCGTCCTAGGGACATGATCATCCGGGCAATGACCGCCGCATGCTGTGCAGCGGCACGCCATCGAGCTGGATGCAGAGACGACGGGGCATGAGTTCACGCTGGCCCGGACGCTGACCCCGTTTAATTGCTGTTAGCTAATACAAAGGAGACCGATCATGAGACCGTTTACGAGGCTAACCAGTCAAACCGGCATGCTCTTGCTGGGCATCTGGCTCATCTTGACGGGCGTTGTTCCGCTGTTGAATCTGAGCTTTTCGGGGTTCAGTATGCTCATGTCCATCCTTGCAATCATAGCGGGGGTCATGATCGTTTTGCGGCGATAGGCAGGCAGACTTCAGGATGGCTGTTCACCGCCTGTTTGCCGTCTGCATGATGCTGACGATCGGGGCTGGGGCAGACTCGTCAACGTATGCCGCGACGGCTTTGGACGAGGCGCAACAGCAGGAAATGGTCGCGGCTCACAACCAGTGGCGGAGCGAGGTGGGCGTGCCCGCAGTGCACTGGTCCGATGACCTGGGAGATGCAGCCCAGCGATGGGCCGAGCATCTGCGCCGTTTCACAAGCTGCATTCCCGAGCACAGCAAGACCCCGAATTTGGGCGAGAACATCTACTGGGCCAGCCCGGTGCGCTGGAGCGATGGCCGGACGGAGCGGCAGCGCGTCACGCCGACCAGCGTGGTGGAAAGCTGGGGCGGCGAAAAGCGCTTCTATGACCACCCGTCGAACCAATGCCAGCCGGGAAAGGTATGCGGGCATTACACCCAAGTAGTCTGGCGCGATTCGGCCGAGGTCGGATGCGGCATGGCCATCTGCGACGATGCATCCCAAGTCTGGGTATGTAATTACCGCCCGCCCGGGAATTACGTCGGCAGGAAGCCCTATTAATCCGCCACTTGAAATGCGATAACGAAAGACCCGCGTGTGTGCGCTAACGATTCTCGCGCGTATGCCACAGCCGCAGCACGTAGACGGTGGATTCCTGAATTTCGTAACGCATCTCGTAATGCCCGACGAGTATGCGGCGTACCTCACGCGGTTCGAACTCTTCGAGCTTCTCGCCAATGCGAGGGTTTGCCAACAGACTGGCCGGTGCGGCGGTGAGCGACTGCACGGTACGTGCAGCGGCGTCCTTGTTCACTGGAGCCAGAAATTCATACAGCCGCGTCAGATCGGATAGTGCCTTGCTCGTCCACTTCAGCTTCATCAGCGCGGAGGTGGCAGCGGCTGAGCAGTGCCCAGGCTATCGGCCCATGCCTGCACGGCCTGATGATCGATGACTTGGCCTGTGTCCACGTCGGCCAAGGCCTCGCGGGTCAAACGGCTGCGCTCCTCCTCTTGGTCGACCCAGGCCAGCAGCGCCTGCTTGACAACCCAGCCGCGTGAACGCTCCAGTTTGGCGGCCAACTGATCCACTTTTTCGGCCAGTGGCAGCGGCACATGAGCGGTGAGAACTTTAGTGTCTGTAGACGTCATGACTTTCCCTTCTTAACCGGTTCAATCAATCTTAATCATAGTGATTAGGAATGTTCGATACAAGGATTCACACGAGAAATGGGTTGGAGCTGATGAGTTCTACTTGTGACGCAACTCTTGAAGCGCCTCGTTCATTTTGAACAGGACGATTAGCAGTTCACACCAAATTCTTGCGGCAATGGCTCCGCCAATTGCGTAAAGCAGACCCATGAAGAACCTTCCAATGGAAAAGCCTCCAAATCCACCAAACATTGAGCCGAGACCAACAACTACCGCGGCAAAAAGCAATATCCAATAAACGAATGTAATGATCTTTGGCGTGAGCATATTGTCGAAAAACAGGACGTCTTTCATTTGATCCTCCCTTGTTGTTGATTGGTTGTGTAACGAATGAAATGGACTCTCAGGCCCCCAATGGCATTGCCCGTGCCAGATTAAAGATTGCGTTTCCTGTCAATCGAAAGGAGCGGAGCCCATGTGAATCTTACTACGGCAGGAACCTACATGGCCAAGAGCGTAATGAGTGTGCATGGCGTAGATGCGCATGGCACGGTGGTCTTGGAGAAAGCTGGCTGCTCTTGGACATCCGGCCGGTGCGGGTCAAGTCGCTGGCCTGGCAGGCTGCAGGCCTTTGCAATTCATACGGACGTGGCGCTAAAGTACGGCGGGCGCCGGGCGCGTATGCATTCGGGATCAGCAAGAATGCCGGCCCGGCCGAATGTCCTACAGATACCAGGCAGGCCAGTCAGGGCGCTTGCCCCACACCTTCTCGCCGCGGGTCTTGTCATCCATCCAGACCGCATATCTTCTGGGCATGCACCAGAAGCAAAGCTTGATGCGGAATTCGTAGGCATGTCCGGGCGTCAGGTCAATTTCCATGCTCCCCTTCGGATGCACGCCGAACTCGGCCGGATAATAGGCGTATTCGATCACATGTCTGCCGGGCGAAAGTCGGGCCCGCTGGTAGCCGGCGCCAATGCCCTTTGCGTCAATCAAGGTGATCACGCCCGGCAAGGTCGACCAGTCCAGGCGTGCCATTGGGCCGTTTTCGCTCACGGCGGGATTGGAGTCGACCCATTCACCTGATCCTTCACGGAAAGGCGAATGGCCCGCGCACGAAGCCATGAGCGCCGACGCCAACAACAGGATTGCCCTGCTCAGGCGCATCGCAGGATCAAGGGGATTACCCGGTTGGCAGCGGACTTCACTGTTGCTACCCGGCATCGACTGACCTGATCTCATGTTTGTCGCAGTTCGCTGCACTGGTTAGACATCGGGCCGCGCGGATCGCTTGCCTGCGAAGCAGAATGCTTCGCCGTGCCCTGCTGATCGGGCTTCTGCTGGCGCTGGGTCTCTGCGTAGAGCACTTCAAGGAAACTCACTGAACGTTCGTGACGACTCCACGCCCGTTCTGTCTGTGGAGTTCGATCGACAGAACGGAATTCGCCGGCTTGTCGACGATGTACGTTCGGGGTATGTCCACAAAGCGCGCAACGTAGGACGTGCTGCCGCTGGCCGTCACCTTTCCGTCTGCGTCCTTGTACCAGACGATCAGCGCCCCGACCTTGTCGAACTGGACAGTGTAAGTTCCGCTATGTTCGACCCATCTCGATGGCGGCGCATATTCGACGGTGTAACTGGCGCCCTCGGCTTGGCCCAACCGATCGACTTCGCCCTCAATCGCATACGCCAGATCGGTGGCCGGGTCGTTGAAGACACCGCAGGCCGGCAGGGCTAGCAAGGGCAAGAGCAGGACCAGGAGACGCATGATTTGCCTAACGCGAACTAACGGTGCCAGGGTCATTATGTTGCGCGAGTTCTGGATCATCGTCCTCCATTTGATTCAGCCGCACCGCCACCCGCACAGCAATGCATGATTTGCCGCACCCTGCGGCGCAAGCTCGCAAATTAATTAGAAGCTTGCCAGAGCCCGGCCCCTTTGATTTTTGAAGTCCTGAACGCCCATTCCTTTACAAAATCACGGAGACAGAGTCGTTGCATACAACTCAATGCACCTATCCATTTCGTCAAGAAAACACGGGTCATATTGTTCGCTCACGTGATTGTTGTTCCACAATCCGGAAAGGCGGACTTTTTCCCGATCCGAATGATGGCCAAGCCAATTGGTCGATGGCGGATCGAGTGCAGGTCTGTTGTAGTTGCTCAACAGCGCAATCGCATTTCGTTCGATTTTGCTCCGCAAACTGTCACGTCCTGGAGTATCGTCAATGCCAAGCCATAAGAACGGCATGGCTCCAATCTTCCTGCTGACCGCGTTCTCCAGATTGAACTCGTCCCGGACTAACTGATCGCCCGAACAGCCCAAGCGCAGTGCAGCCTTTCCAGGATCGCCGCACATGCCCCACGAACGAGGATCATAAACTCCCCCCATCGATTTGAGTGAGGAACCGACGAGCAATCGAAATATCGAGCCACGATGGTTTCCTCCGCCGTTGGCTGCATTGCCGCGATGTTGAGGGAGACGACCTCATAGGGTGCTCTTGGATTGGCTGGTCAGCGCGTGAGTCCCAACCCGCACGACTTTTTGCCCTTCACCTGAGTCGCTCCGATTCTCTCCATCCTCGAAGAAAAAGTAGACGCCACGAACGGGCCATCCCATGCGGCCATGACAATTTACCAAATATCTCAAACCGCCGAGTTTGCGTTCTAGACGGCCCATCAACTCGTAGAACCGACGCAGGTCACTCAGTCTCGACACGGGGCCTATGGGTATCGAACCAGTGCAACTGCCGGCCCTGGGTCAGCCCCAACATTGGAACAGTGACCTTGGCGCCTGAATGTTCCAGAAGTGGTTGAAGGTGGTCCCTGTAGCGTGCGCCGGCCAAGAGGATGAAGTTGCCAGCGGGCGGCAGGTTGGCATCGATCTGTTCAATGACTCTATTTGCCCAGTCCCGACGGGCTTCGACTGACATGGTGTTGAGGGTTTGGTCATAAGGTTCGATGAATTGATCCGGGTGCACCAGGCCATATTTGGCGGACAGAATAAACCATTTGCATCCAGTCGACTCAACGTGATTCCTGGCCTTCTTGAACCACACTGACCTATAAAGGTCACGAGCAGCGCACTCACTTGAACCTTTTGTGGCGACACAGGAAACCAGGAATACCGTCCTCGAAATGCAGGAATTGCCCGTTGAATCTTCATTAGGAACACGGCTGCACTTTTGTCTCCTGCCCGGAAGATCGATCTGGGCTAAACGGTCGGCAGAAAGGCTCTTCTCAATGAACGATTCGGACTCATGGAAACGACTCAGTCGCACCGACCCGTCCTACCCCAGATTGACCTCAGTCACGCTGAACCCAGTTGCGCTCCACGCCTCCACTTGCGGACGTCGAGTCGTATTCCGCTGGTTCGCCCACCAAGCTCTGTAGGTTCGCGCCGATTTCGGCAAATCAAAGCCCAGGATCTCGGATGCTTCTTCGAAAGTAAGCGTGATTTCGCCAGTTTTGGCGGGCAGATCTCGAAGATATCGCTTCAGTGGGTCGTATTTGGAATTCATGCGTTCGCCCGGCCATGGCGCTTTCTAGGAATGCCTGCCGAAATAGAAGAGTAGTGCGAGCCATAAGAACCATACCACGGCGCTACCCAACAGGAAGTATTTGAGATATTTCACGTCCGCCCCCTATCCGTTATTAGCACAGCGGACTCACTGGCGGCGATGATGTTGAGAATCAAAAGGGAGAATCAAAAGGCCCAGGCTCACATTATTCCCGCACTCCAGATCGCAACGCCAATTCTCACTGGTTACTAACGTGAGCCGTTTGCCTGGTGGCATGACCACGATCTTCACCTCAGGGATAAATGGGGCCAGGCACCAATGGCACTACCTTAAGCGAATTGTCATACTGAACATAGAGATAGAGCTGGGCTGACGAACTCGGTGCGTTACGATGCGGGTGTCGAATCCGTGTTGCATAACGCAGGAGGGTCAGCCCAAATGGATAGTACCAAGGTCAGGCGTTTAGGAGAACAAGTCAAGCGGTTCCGTGCGCGATTTGCGCAGGGCTGCGGAAGTGCGTTGGGCAGCTTGCTGGGTCAAGCGGAACTTGAGCACTGGATTGCACGGCATAGCGAAGGTTGCCGCCTGCGCA